>CAZLYE010000403.1:0-3558 GCA_964562865.1 uncultured Binatia bacterium (SeqCode)
GGCGGCAGGAGCCGCATCCACGAGCGGCGATCGCCCGGCGACATGGCGAGGATGAGATCCGCCTGATCGCGGGCCGGGAGGCCGAGAAGGAGGTCCTCGGCCTCGGCGTGCGGCAGGAGGCGGAGCCCTTCGAGGCGTTCCTCCGGCGAGAGCACCTGCCAGGTCTCCTGGAGCTCGGAGGAGATGAGGCCGCGCTCGCGCGCGCGCTCCACGGCCGGCGAGGTCACGGCGCTCCTCCCGCCGAGGCGGTGAGGGTCGGAAGGGACGTCGGGGGACGGATCACGTTCGAACCTCCCCTCCACCCGGAGCGTGAAGGAAGAGGTTCTGGGCCGCGCCGGGCAGAGCTACGTGGAATGATGACGGCTTTGGCCGTCGCTGCTCATGCCTGGATTCGTCGTTACCGCAACGTCGGCGATTCGTCCAGACGCATGCGGGACGGGGCTCCCACGGTCGGGGGTTCAGTTCTCCTTCATGTTGTTCAGGCGCTTCTGGATCTTCTGGTCCTTGTTCTCGAGCCGCTGCTCCTTGCCGCCGGCCGTCTTGAGGCCCGCCTGGATCTCGGCGAGGGCCTTGTTCACGTGCTCGATGGCCGTCTTCCGGTGCCCCGCGTAGTCGTGGGCCGCCGCCTGCAGGTGGGTCCGCGCCGACTGGAGGTCGCTCTGGGCCGCGTCCATCTCGGGGTGATCGTCGGCGTAGGCGACCGAGGCCAGGAGGACCGCCGCCAGGAACATCGCAGGTTTCATCATGCGGCTCCCCCTATCATCGGGGCGGCCCCTCGAGCCAGGGGCGACGCCCGGGGTGATTTGAAGCGCTCGTCGCGCGGATGCTATCTCTCCCCCATGGCGACGGTCATCACGAGCGAGTGCATCAACTGCGGCGCCTGCGAGCCCGAGTGCCCGAACACCGCGATCTACCAGGGTGGCGTCGAGTGGCAGGCGCCGGACGGCGCGAAGCATGCGGCGCTCTCCAACGACATCTTCTACATCGTGCCGGAGAAGTGCACCGAGTGCGTCGGCTTCCACGATCACGAGGCGTGCGCTGCCGTGTGTCCCGTCGACTGCTGCGTCCCCGACCCGAACCGGCCCGAGACCCACGAGGTCCTGCTCGAGCGCGCGCGGGTGCTCCACCCGGGCGAGACCATCCCCGACGACGCGCCGTCGCGCTTCAAGAAGGAGGGCGCGACGGCGCCCGCCGACACACCCGCGGCGTCGCCCGCACCCGCTCCGGCCGCGAAGCCCGCGCCCGCCCCGCCCGCCGCCGCGGCCGCCGCCGTCCCGGAGGAGACCGTCGGGCTCGCCATCCCGGACCCCGACGAGTGGGAGATCCCGATCGTCTGCTTCCGCTGCCAGGGCGAGTATTCCGTCCCCTTCCGCTACTTCCGCGCCGGAGTCGTGTTCTCGTGTCCGCACTGTCAGGGGAGCTTCGTACCGACGCTCGGCATGGTGCGCTCCGTCGAGGAGGCGCTCGCCCGGTTCCACGGGCGCTGGACGCAGGCGTTCACCGACCTCCACGAGCGGCGCCGTCGTGAGCTGGAGCAGTTCGAGGAACGCCAGCGCGCGGAGATGGAGAAGTTCTCGGCCGAGCTCCGCGGCATCGCGACGCGCGAGAAGGCGCCCGGGGCGCCGACCCGTCGGAAGGGGTTCTTCAGCTTCTGAGCGGGCAGGCCCGAGCGCCCGACCCGGGCCCGCGCGGGATGCGGCAGCGGCTCCACGACTACCTCGCGGACCGGCCGGCCGGCGCGTCGTCCGAGGAGCTGCTCGACCTCGTGTTCACCTCGCCCGGTCGCGATCCCGAGTTCGGGCGGCGCTTCCTCTCTGTGCTGCTCGGGTCGGATCCGCGCTTCCGCTTCGATCCCGAAGAAGCACGCTGGCGGGCCTGCGTGCACGACGCCCTCGCACGGCCGCTCGGGGACGTGCCGTTCGTCGTCGTCGACCTCGAGACGACGGGGGGCGGCCCCGCCGGCACCGGGATGATCGAGATCGGCGCCGTCCGCGTGGAGGGTGGACGGCTCACCGAGACGTTCACGACGCTCGTCCATCCCGGCCGTCCCATCTCGCCGTTCGTGACCCGTCTGACGGGCATCACGGACGCGATGGTCGCGGACGCGCCGCCCCTCGCCGAAGCGCTCGCGCGCTTCGTCGAGTTCGCCGGCGACGGGGTGCTGGTCGCGCACAACGCGCCGTTCGACGTCGGACACCTCGACGCGGCGCAGAGGTGGTTTGCCGGACGTCCGCTCGATCTTCCCTCCGTCTGCACGCTCCGTCTCGCGCGGCGGCTCCTCCCCGGGCTCCGGCGCCGGTCGCTCGACTCCGTCGCGGGGGAGCTCGGCATCGACTGCTCGGGACGGCACCGTGCCCTGCCCGACGCCCGGATCGCGGCCGAGATCCTGTGCGTGTTCCTCGAGCGGGTGCGCGAGCGTGGGATCGAGCGCGTGGACCAGCTCCTCGACTTCCAGCGGAGCGCGGTCGACGGCCGCCCGTTCGTCGTGCACGTCGCCCGCACGCGACTCGACGAGGTGCCCCCGACGCCGGGGGTTTACCACCTCCTCGACCCGGGCGGGCGGCTCCTCTACGTCGGGAAGGCGCTTCGCCTGCGCGAGCGGCTCGCGTCGTACTTCGCGAATGCTCGCGGGCACTCCTCGCGCGTCCTCGACCTGATCCGCCACACGCACGACTTCCGCGTGATCGAGACGGGAT
The DNA here is from genome assembly GCA_964562865.1 of uncultured Binatia bacterium (SeqCode). GTDB lineage: Bacteria > Desulfobacterota > Binatia > DP-6 > DP-6 > CAZLYE01. The sequence continues at coordinate 2,697 of CAZLYE010000403.1, forward strand.
CCGAGCTCGCGGCGTCGCTCCTCGAGGCGCGGCAGATCCTCGAGCTGAAGCCGCCCTACAACCGGCAGCGGAAGCATCTTCCGCGGGTCGGCTTCCTGAAGCTGAGCGTGCACGCCCCGTACCCGCGTCTCGCGGTGACCGAGCGCCTCGTCGCGGATCGCGCCGTCTACGTCGGGCCGTTCCGCAGCCGCGAGGCCGCGGAGCGTGCCGAGGCCGTGCTCGGCCGGCTCTTCGGGCTCCGGACCTGCCCGGGCCGCCTGGCGCCGTCGCCGGACACGACGCCGTGCCTGTCCGGGCAGGTCGGGGCCTGCTCGGCCCCGTGCGCTGCGCGCGTCGACGAGACGGCGTACCGCGCGCAGGTCGACGGGTTCCTCGCGTTCCTCGACGGGGCGGACCCCGCCGCGCTGGACGCGCTCGCCGCCCGGCGCGACCGTCTCGCCGGCGATCTTCGCTTCGAGGCCGCGGCTCGCGTGCAGCGCGACGTCGAGCTGCTCGAAGAGGTCCGGCGTCGGCGACGCACGCTCTCCTGGGTGATCACGCGGCAGAACTTCATCGTGCTGCTCCCGACGGTGGACCGCGACGCGGCGCTGCTCTACGCGGTCCTGGGCGGCCGGCTCGCGGTCGAGGCCCGGCTCACGGCGACGGCCGACCTCGCGGCGGTGGTCGCCCGCGTCCGTGCACGCTTCGCGGAGTACCAGGAGCTGCCGCTCCGGCGCGAGGACGTGGACGGCACGACCATCCTCGCGGCCTGGCTCCGGGATCGGCAGGCGCGCGACGGGGTGCTCCTCCCGCTCGACGGGCCGGACTCCATCGCCGAGCGGCTCGACGAGCTCGCCGTCACGGTGCGCGACCTGCGTCTCCC
>CAZLYE010000404.1:0-5845 GCA_964562865.1 uncultured Binatia bacterium (SeqCode)
GGCGCGGCACGTCCCGTCCGGCGACGCGGCCGGGGCCGGTCGTGGATCGAAGAGCCGGAGATCGACGCGACCCAGCACCGCCGGCCCGCACGGGCTCCCGTCGATCTCGACCGCGAGCCCGGGCTGGACGCGCAGGCTCGAGGCCATCGCATGGACCAGTGCCGTCCGCGCGCCGGGCGGCGTCTGCGGGTCCACCACGCCGAGGATGCCGGGCATTTTCCCAGGCCCGGGAGCATCGGGCGTGCCACCCGTTTCCAGGCCTGCCACACCGCGGCGGGTGTCGGGCCCGCCACAGTCGGGGACGGTGCGTGTCCGCCCCCCCTGCACGCGGCGCCACCCAGGAGGCCCCCGGGCGCGCGTGCCGGAACCGCCGCCGGCATCGCGCTTGCACCTCGCGCCGCCGGGAGGATGATCACATGCCGCAGACGAAGCATCTGAGAGGCGTCAGCAGCAAGCAGCAGCGGCAGTACGAGCACGTCAAGGAGAGCGCGCAGCGGAGCGGTCGTTACGGCAAGCGCGCGAAGGAGGTGGCGGCTCGGACCGTCATGAAGCAGCGGAGCCGGAAGGCGGTGACGACGCGCACCCGCCGGAGCCCGAAGAAGGGGCGCTAGGCGACGCGCGGCGCGGTCGTGCGCGCGGCGACCGCCTGCTCGAGGATGCGCTCGCGGGCGCGGGTCACGACGTCCCAGCCGAGACGGCTCTCCGCGGCGCGGCGCGCCGCGGCTCCGCGGCGGGATCGTTCCCCGGCGTCCGCGAGCGCAGCCAGCGCGCCGGGAAAGTCGTCGATCTCCACCACCCGGACGACGTCGGCGACGTCGAGGCCACGCACGCCGAAGGGCGTCGCGACGGTCGGCAGCCCCATCGCGAGGTACTCGAGCACCTTCAGGTTGACGCCGCCCCCCTCGCGCATCGGGTTGAGCGCGACGTCGGCGGCGCGGAACCACAGCCGGACGTCGGCGACGGGGCCCGTCACACGGACGCGGGCGGAGCTCTCCGCGGGACGGCCGACGGAGCCGACCACGAGGAAGGTCCAGCCGGGGGCGCGCTCGGCGAGCGCACGCACCGCCTCGAGCGCGGAGCGGTTCGGCAGATGCCACGAGCCCGCGAACACCGCGACCGGTCCCGTGATCCCGAGCGCGGTCTTCGCGGCGGCGCGCTCCTCCGGCGAGGCCGGACGGAACTCGTCGGTGTCGACGCCGACCCCGCACACGTGCCAGCCGGGCCGCGTGAGGCCGTAGTCGGTCGTCACCGCCGCGCGATCCTCCGCGGAGAGGAAGACGACGGCGTCGGCGCGCTCGAGGGCGTCCCGCTCGATGCGGGCCGCGAGCGCGGCGAGCCGCGGGGAGACGCGGCGGTCGGCCAGCAGCCGGGCCTCGGCGTTCTGCATCACGAGCACCACCGGGCAGGTCGCCGCGCTCCGTGCGAACGCGAGCGGCCACGGGCTCTCGACCTGCACGACGTCGGCGCGCGCGAGCGCCCGGCGGAGCATCCGGGGCGCGGTCCAGCGGAGGACCGCGGAGGCGCGCAGCGGCGGCAGGCCCGTGCGGCGCCGCCGGAGCCACGAGGCGAACGTCAGCGGGGTCACGTGGCGGTACTCGACGTAGCGGCCGCCCGGCCGCTGCACGAACGATCGCAGGTGGAGCCCGTCGCCGCGCCGGAGCCCCATCGCGAACACGAGGACGTCGTGCCGCGCGCCGAGGCCGAGGCTCGTGTGATGCACCAGGCGGTGCCCGCCCGACCGCGGCGGGTACACGCCGTACGGCGAGAGGTCGACGATCCGCATCAGCCGAGCAGCTCCTCGAGGCGGCCGGGTCCCCGGACCCCGCGCACCGCGTCCCAGACGCCGAGCAGCACGCCGCGGGCGTCCCGCCGGCGGCCGGTCGCGGTGTAGACGGCGACGCGGGCTGCGGCCTCGGCCAGGTAGTACGGCAGGAACGTGAGCCAGTGGACCGGGCGCGCGTGCTTCCGCATGAAGTACGGCCGGTTCCGGAAGCGGTAGTAGAGCTGGAGCGGCTTCCCCATCGTCGTCGAGATGCGATGCTCGAGGCGCGCGCCGGTCGCGAGCACCACCCGGCCACCCTGCGCCCGCAGGCGGAGACACCAGTCCGTCTCCTCCCAGACGCAGAAGAACGCAGCGTCGAGCAGGACCCCGGCACGGAGCGGCCCGGCGCGGACCAGCATGCTCGAGCCCGCCACCGTGTCGACGTCGATCGCCGGCTCGCGGCACACCTCCGCGGCCGGGCGCTCGTCGAAGACGTCGGCGTAGCGCCCGGTCCACCAGCGGAGCCACCCGCCGCTCGACGTGTAGCCGTCGCCCGCGGCGTTCACCGCCCCGACGACGGTGACCGTCGGGTCCGCCTCCGCCGCCGCGACCATCCGGGTGACGAGGTCGGCGGCGACGCGCGTGTCGTTGTTCAGGAGGAGGACGTACGCGACGGCGGGATCGGCGAGGGCGGCACGGATGCCCGCGTTGCATCCGCCCGCGAAGCCCAGGTTCTCCGCGTTCTCGAGGACGTCGACCGCGGGGAACTCGCGCCGCAGGCGCGCGACGGACCCGTCGGCCGAGTGGTTGTCGACCACCAAGACGCGTTGGTTCGGGTAGTCGAGCGCGGCGAGGCTCCGGAGGCAGCCGATCGTCTCCTCGACGCGCCGCCACTGGAGGATGACGATCGCGACGCGCGGCGCGGCGCTCACGCGCCCCCCCCTGCCCGTGCCGGCGTCCGCGCGAGGACGGCGCGGTACACGGCGAGCGTCTCCTCGACCATGCGCGCGAGCGTGAACCGCGCGGCGGTCTCGCGCCCGTGACCCCCGAGCTCGTGGCACAGCCGGTCGTCGGTGAGGAGCGCCACGAGCCGGTCCGCGAGCGCCGCCGGGTCACCGGGCGGGACGAGGTAGCCGTTCCACCCGTCGCGGACGAGCTCCGCGCTGCCGCCCTCCGCCCCCGCGACGACCGGCACGCCGGCGTGGAGCGCCTCGAGCAGCGTCAGGCCGAAGCCCTCGACCTCCGACGGCATGGCGACGACGCGCGCGGTCCGGTAGTGCGCCGCGACCGCCTCGTGCGGGAGGCGGCCGAGGAACCGGACGCGCTCGCCGAGCCCGATCGTCCGGGCGAGCGCCACCATCCGTCCCCGCGCCGGATGATCGCCGATCACCCTGAGCGCGACGCCCGGCACGCGCTCCGCGACGGCGACGAGCGCCCGGAGGAGCGTCGGCAGCCCCTTCCGCTCGAAGTTGCCGCCGACGAAGAGCACCTCGGGCCCCGGGCGGACGTCCGGCGGCGGCCCGCCGCCCGACCGGAAGCCGAGGTACACGGTGGCGACGCTTCCCGCGCGGAGCCCGTAGGCGGCCGTCACCGCGCGCTCGACCCAGTGCGAGTTCGCGATCACGAAGTCGAGCGTGCGGAGCGCGCGGCGCTCGAGCCGACGGGCGACGCGATGGTACGCCCAGCGCGACGGCCAGTCGCCGTACCGCCGGCGCCAGTAGAGGACGCTCGCCGGCGCGTCGGCGAGGTAGCAGTCGTGGACCGTGCCGACCGCGGCGGTGGCGTGGCGCCGCGGGAGGAAGAGCGCCTCCCGCGCGTCGAGGAAGTGGACGAGGTCGGCGTCGGGAGCGTCGCGGAGCGCCGCGGCCGCGCGCCACGCGAAGGAGAGCCAGCCCTCCGGCGTTGGGTCGCGCGGCGCGGCCGGCACCGCGCGGTACGCGACCCCCTCCCAGCCGGGCGCCTTCCCGCGCCCGATCAGGACGGCCTCGTGCCCCGCCGCCACCAGGCCCGGGATGAGGGCGTTCGCGTAGGTCCCGACGCCCGTGCGGATGTCGCCGATCTGCTGGCTGACGACGCAGATCCGCACGGGCTCAGGCGTCCGCCGCGCGCCGGAGGGGCGCGCCGGCCGGCGCCGCCCCGAACCGCTCGGCGAGGAGCGCACCGAGACGCGCCGCCTGCCGCTCCGGCGAGAAGCGGTCGAGCACGTGGGCGCGCGCGGCGCGTCCCAGGCGTTCCGCCAGGGTGGCGTCATCGAGGAGCCGCGCGATCGCGGCCGCGAGCGCGTCGGGATCGCCGGGCGGGACCGCGAGGCAGTGCTCGTCGGGACGCAGCACCTCGCGGAGGGCGGGGCCGTCGCGCGTGACGAGCGGGCGGCCCGCGGCGGCGGCCTGGTACACCTTGTTGGGGACGACCATCGCCGCCTTGGCTCCCGCGCCGAACACGCCGAGGACGACGGCCGCGCGGGCCAGCTCCTCGGGCAGCGCGGCGAGCGGCACGTCGTCGCGCCACTCGACCCGCGCGCCGCGCTCCCGCGCGAGGCGCTCCATGCGCGCCCGCTCGGGGCCGGTGCCGATCAGCACGAGGTCGGCGCGCGGCCCGAGCCGGGCCGCCGCGCCGAGGATCGCGTCGATGCCGTGGAGCGGAAGGTACCGGCCGTAGAAGAGCACCCGCCGCGCCGCCGGCGCCGCGGGTCGCGCCGGCAGGAACTCCGGCTCGACGCCCAAGTGCCAGGCCGCGACGCGGTCCGCGCCCGCGCCGAGGGCGCGGAGGTACTCCGCGTGCGCCGCCGTGTCTGCGAGCACGAGGTCGGCGGCGCGGAGGCTCGTCCGGTCGAGCAGGCCGACGGCGCGGGCGCGCGGCCCCCCGGCGGGGAAGACGCCGCGGTCCTCGACGAGCGTCTCGGTGAGGCTCACGAGCGGCGCGAGCACGAGGCCGCGTCGCGGCTGGCAGACGCGCCGGGCGAGCAGCACGTCGAGCTGCCCGCCGAACCCGACCACGACGAGCGGCCGCTCGCCGGCGACCGTGCCCCACCGGCGCGCGAGACGGCGCGCCGCGCCCGCCCAGCGGAGCCCGAGCCGCACGAGCGACGCGGCGCCGAAGTAGCGCGCACCCTTGCTCGCCGTCTCCTCCCAGAGCGGCTCGTGGCACTCGACGACGGTCCATCCCGCGCCCTCGAGCGCCAGGCGAAGGAGGCGATTGGCGCTGTGCCGGCGATCGTACGTGCCGAAGAGGCACGCCGTCATCGCGCGCCGCGGCTCCCCACCTGCGGCGGCGGGACGTCGTCGGTCAGACGGATCACCGACGGCGCGTCGCCCAGACGGAGCTCCATCTCGCGGACGCGGAAGAGGGTGTCCTCGAGGAGCGTCCGATTTCCCCCGATCAGGTCCGCGACGAGCCCGATCAGCGCGGTCTGGAAGCCCACGATCACGAGCACCGCGGCGAAGATCAGGCTCTGGACGTGGCCAGCGCCCTCTCCGGCGAAGTAGTCGACCACGAAGCGGAGCGCGAGCAGAGCTCCGCCACCCACGAAGACGAGCCCGAGCCCCCAGAACACCTTGAGCGGCTCGTAGAGCGCGTAGATGCGCACCAGCGTCGCCCCCGAGTGCTTGAGGTACGTCCACAGGCTGCCGAACAGGCGCGACGGGCGCCGCTCGGCGTTGGTTCCGATGCGGACATGCGAGATCGGGATGTGCTTCTTCCCCGCCTGGATGATCGTCTCGAGCGTGTACGTGAACTTGGTGAAGACGTTCAGGCGGAGCGCCGCGTGGCGCGAGAACGCGCGGAAGCCGCTCGCCGCGTCGGGGACCGTCGTGCCGGAGAGCTGGCGCACGACCCAGCTGCCGACGCGCTGGAGCAGGCGCTTCATCGGCCCGAAGTGCGCGATCTGGTGCGGCGCGCGGTCGCCGATCACCATCTCCGCCTGGCCGGCGAGGATAGGCTGGACGAGGAGCACGACGTCGTCGCCACGATACTGGTTGTCGGCGTCCGTGTTGACGATGACGTCCGCGCCGAGCTTGAGGGCCGCGTCGAGGCCCGCGGAGAATGCGCGCGCGAGGCCGAGGTTCACGGGGAAACGGAGGAGGT
>CAZLYE010000405.1:0-2792 GCA_964562865.1 uncultured Binatia bacterium (SeqCode)
TGCGGCTGTCTCGGGGCGGAAGCCGACGTCGGTCGCGAAGGCGACGAAGTGGACGCTCACGCCCGCGAAGTAGAGGACGTGCAGGAACATCGCGGCGGAGAGGAGCCAGAAGGTCGAGGAGCGGACGCCGTCGCGGAGCGGGATGCGGTCGTCGAGCGCGTCGGACGCGTGAGACGGGCCGGACGGCGCGGCGGGCGCGTCCCGGACGACGAGCGCCGCCACCGGGAGGACGACGAGCCACAGGAAGCCGGCGAACGCGCGGAAGGCCGCGCGCCAGCCGTCGGCGAGCGTGATCCACGTGGCGACCGGCGGGACGACGAGGCCACCGAGGCTGTGCCCGAACCCCACGAGCGCCAGCGCGAGCCCGCGCTCCGTCGTGAACCAGCGCGAGACGAGCGCGGTCGCCGGGATGCCCCCGACGCAGCCGACGCCGAGCCCCATGAGCGCGGTGACCGCGTAGAACTGCCCGAGCGTCCGCATCCTCCCGAACAGGTACATGGACGCGCCGAGGCAGAGTGCCCCGAAGGCGAGCACCGGCTGCGCCCGGCCCCGGTCGGTGAGCATCCCGGCGACGGGGACGGCGGCCATCATGACGAGGCTCAGCCACAGGCCGGAGAGCGTGAACTCGGTGCGCGACCAGCCGAGGTCGCCGACCACGGGCTTCATGAGCGGGGCGAAGACGTACGTGCCGATGGACTCGCCCACCAGGCAGAGGGAGCAGGCCGCGACGATCGCGAACCGCCAGCGGTCGCCGCGGGCGCCCGTCGTGCTGCCGGTCCCGATCACGTGGCGCGGAGGGGCAGCCGGAGGACGAAGGTCGCTCCGGGCCGCCGGTCGCCGTCCACGACCAGCCGTCCGCCGTGCGCCTCGATGAACTCGCGCGCGATCGCGAGCCCGAGCCCGGTGCCGTGCTCCTTGGTGGTGGAGAACGGGGTGAAGACGGCGTCGCGGTCCGTCTCCGCGATGCCGGGCCCCTGGTCGGTGACGGCGACCTCGGCCCAGCCGTCGCGCGCGGCGGCCCGCACGACGACCTCGCCGCCGGGCGGCGACGCCTCGATCGCGTTCCGTACGACGTTGGCGAGCGCCTGCTTGATCTTGAGCTTGTCGAGCGGGAGGGTCGTCTCCACGGGGCAGTCGACGCGGAGCGAGACGCCGCGCGCCGCGGCCGCGGGACGGCACTCCTCGGCACACTCCGCCACGACGCCGCCGAGCGCGTGGTCGTAGAGGTTGAGCCGCAGGTCCCGGCTGAAGACGAGGAGATCGGTGAGCACGCGGTTCACGTCGCCGAGCGCCCCCTCGATGGCGCCGGCGTTCGCCCGCGCCTCAGTCACGAGGCGCTCGGGGTCCGCGTCCACGGCGTGGCGGATGAGATCGGCATGGAGGCCGATCACGCCGAGCTGCTGGAGCATCTGGTGCGAGACGACGGACGACATCTTGCCGATCGCGGAGAGCCGCTCGCGATGCTCGAGCTCGCGGTTGAGCGCCTCGAGGCGCTGGTTCTGCTGCTCGACCGTGACGCGCCGCTCGTTCAGGCGCTGCAGCATGAAGTGGAGGCCGAGCGCCGCGAGCGACCACGCGGCGGCGCCCGGGAGCCCGTGCACGGCATAGCCGTACGTGATCAGGAACACGAACGGCGTGAGGGCGAGCACCATCATGAGCCCGAGGTCGACGTGCACGATGCGCAGCCGGCCCTCCGGCCGCGCGAAGAGCACGTCGCTGAAGGAGAGGATCGGGAGGAACGAGAGGAGCGCCCAGCAGGCGTAGCCGGCCATCTCCGCGACGAGGACCGCCGCGGGATACCGGGCCGGAACGTCGGACGGTACGAGGCGCGAGACCACCCACCAGCGGACACCGAGCCCGATCGAGAACATCGCCCATTCCGCGCCCATGGCGCTCCGGGGAACGAACCGGGATCTGTCGACCCCGAGGTACTGCGTCGCCCAGAAGCGCTCGGGCAGGCGATCGTGCCATCGATCGGGCAGCAGGAAGCGCGCGAGCTGCGTGCAGGTGGGCGGCGCCAGGTTGCGCAGGAACACGATCGGGAGCCCGCCAACGTAGACGAAGCCGATGGTGAGGGCGAGGCTCGGCATCGGGAGCGCGAGGCCGGGGACCACCTCGACGACGGGAGCGAACAGGACGAACGAGAGCGCGAGATACACCGCGTAGGTCGGCCAGTCCTCCACCCGCAGCGCCACCGCCCCTGCGAGCGTCGCCACGACGCCACCCGCGATCACCAGCACGCGGAGCGCGAAGCGCAGCCCGGGCGTCACGGCGGGGCCTTCCCGCCGAGCCCGAGCTTCACCGCGAGCAGCGCCGCCTTCGTCCGGTCATTCACCTGGAGCTTCCGGAAGATGCTCGCGACGTGGTTCTTCACCGTCTGCTCGCTGATGAAGAGGCGCTTCCCGATCTCGCGGTTCGAGTCGCCGGTGGCGAGGAGCTTCAGGATCTCCTCCTCGCGCGCCGTCAGGCCGGCGAGCTGCTCCCGGTAGCGGTCCTCCTCGCGCTCGCGCTCGAACTCGCGGAGCACGCGGCCCGCGATCTCGCCGGAGAGCATCGGCTCGCCCGCCGCGGCGCGCTCGACCGTCGTCCGGATCTCGTCCGGCGACACGTTCTTCAGGAGGTACCCGACCGCACCCGCTTTCAACGCCGCGAACACGCGCTCGGAGTCCGAGAACGCGGTCAGCATGACGACGCGGACGTCGGGATGCCTGTCGCGGAGCGCCTTCGTCAGCTCGATGCCGCCCTCGCCCGGCATCTCGACGTCCATGAGGACGATCTGCGGCCGTCCGTGC
>CAZLYE010000406.1:0-9224 GCA_964562865.1 uncultured Binatia bacterium (SeqCode)
GCCGGCGTGATCGCGTCGGGCGCCTCGGACGTGCTCCGGCGGATCGCCGACGCGACCTCGATCCCCGTGGCCTCGACGCTCCTCGGCCTGGGGGCGATGCCCGACGGCCATCCGTTCTCGATCGGCATGGTCGGCATGCACGCCGCGCGCTACACGAACCTGCTGCTCGAGGAGTGTGATCTCCTCGTCTCGCTGGGCATCCGGTTCGACGACCGCGCGACGGGGAGGGCGGCCGAGTTCTGTCCGCGCGCAAAGATCGTGCACGTCGACATCGACGCGAGCGAGCTCGGCAAGATCAAGCGGCCCGACGTCGCGATCGAAGCCGACGTCGGCGAGGCGCTGCGCGCCCTCGAGCCGCTGCTGCGGCCGGCGTCACGCCCCGGCTGGAGGGGACGCCTGGCGCACCTGCGCGACACGCATCCGCTCGCTATGCCGGGGGCGGAGGACCCGCTCCAGCCTTACGGGATCATCCGCCGGACGGCGGCGCTCGTCGGACGCGAGGCGCTCGTCACGAGCGACGTCGGACAGCATCAGATGTGGGTGGCGCAGGCGTTTCCGTTCACGCGTCCGCGCCAGTGGCTCACCTCGGGAGGACTCGGCACGATGGGCTTCGGGCTGCCCGCCGCGATCGGTGCGGCGCTCGCCGCCCCGGAGCGTCCCGTCGTATGCTTCACCGGCGACGGCAGCCTGCTCATGAACCTGCAGGAGCTCGCGACCGCCGCCGAGGAGCAGGTCGCCGTCAAGGTGATCCTCTTGAACAACGCCCGGCTGGGGCTCGTCCGCCAGCAGCAGCAGCTCTTCTACGGCGGGCGCTACCACGCCTCCACGTTCCGCGCGGAGCCGGACTTCGCGGCGATCGCGCGCGGCTTCGGCCTGCAGGCGTACGATCTCGGTACCGCCGGTGACGCGGAGGAGACGCTCGCTCGCGCGCTCGCCGAGCCCGGCCCCGTGCTCGTGAACGTGCCGATCGCGGCCGACGAGAACGTCTATCCGATGGTGCCGCCGGGGGCGCCCAACCGCGAGATGATCGGAGGAGGAAGCCATGGCGGCGTCGCAGCCTGACCGCGGGCGTTCCCGTCGCGGGGTCGTCCTGCGCCTCGTGGTCCGCAACCATCCCGGCGTCATGTCGCACGTCTGCGGGCTCTTCGCCCGCCGCGCGTTCAACGTGGAAGGGATCCTGTGCATGCCCGTCCACGACGGGAAGCGCAGCGTCGTCCTCCTCCTCGTGCACGAGGACGAGCGCATCGAGCAGGTGGTTCGGCAGCTGCGCAAGCTCGAGGACGTGATGGAGGTCGGACCCACGGTGGACGGCCACGACGCGTTCGCGGCCGTCGCGGGGCACCTCGTCTGACGGGCGCGGTGCCGAGCCAATGGGTTTCAGGCAGCTGGGTGAGGCCGCGTGTACCCCGGTTTCGCCAGGGCCGGGCTTTGGCTAAGGTCCGGCTCCATGGCCGACGACGCAGGGTGGCGGCCCTTCGAGGGCGAGTGGGGCCTGATTCTCGGCGCGTCGAGCGGCTTCGGCGCGGCGACGGCGCGCGAGCTCGGACGACGCGGCATGGGCATCCTCGGCGTCCACCTCGACCGGAAGACGACGCTTCCGCTCGCCGAGGCGGTCGTCGCCGACGTGCGCGCCGCCGGATCGCCCGCCGAGTTCTTCAACGTCAACGCCGCGGACGACGAGCGGCGCGCGCACGTCTGCGACCGGGCGCGGGAGCTCGCCGGCGGCAGGCCGCTCCGCGTGGTGCTGCACTCGCTCGCGTTCGGGACGCTCAAGCCGTTCGTGAGCGACGTCCCGGGCCAGCAGACGACGAAGGTCCAGCTCGAGATGACGCTCGACGTGATGGCGCACAGCCTCGTCTACTGGGTGCAGGAACTGCAGGCGCGCGGTCTGCTCGGGGAGGGAAGCCGCGTGTTCGCCATGACGAGCTCGGGCGGCACGCGCGTCATGCCGTTCTACGGCGCGGTCTCCGCGGCCAAGGCGGCGCTCGAGTCGCACGTGCGCCAGCTCGCGCTGGAGCTCGGCCCGGCGGGCATCAGCGTCAACGCGATCCGCGCGGGCGTGACCGACACGCCGGCCTCGCGGAAGATCCCGGCAGCCGAGTACCTCTTCCAGGAGGCGCGCCGGCGGAATCCGGGTGGGCGGCTGACGGTCCCCGAGGACGTCGCCGGGGCGATCGCTGCCCTCAGCCTCCCCGGCGCGCGATGGATCAGCGGGAACGTGATCGGCGTGGACGCCGGTGAGGACGTGACCGCCTGATCCCCGCCCGCTTCCGCCGGGCCCGACTCCGGGTGCCGACCGGACCGTCGCCGTTCGCGCGGTGCCCCTGGCCCGACACGCCTCGCACGAAGTGATAGGCGAAGCCGTCCGCCTTCCGTTCCGCGTCGGCCCACAGCACGTAGTGCCCGAACTCGTGGTACACCGTGTTCACCCACTGGCGCTCGGAGTTGTACTTCCGGCCCCGCTTCCAGTTTTCGGGGTGCACGAGGTGAATCTCCCCGTTCTCGTAGGTGCGTCCGGCCGTCTTCCCCCAATCGAGGTACTCGAACCAGGCGACCCGCGGGGTGCGCAGATCGTAGAAGTGGCTCATGCTGCTCATGGCCCGGCGGAACTCGCCCTCGCAGTGGTCCCGGAAGAACGTTGTGAGCTGCCGGTCCACGTTCCGCCGCTCGCGCAATCCGGGGAGTATCATCCGCATAGGCCCCTCCGACGGGGGCCGGAAAATACAGACGCCATTTTTGTGAGTCAACGACCCAAAAAACCCTTGCGGGACGGGGCTTAGCTGGCCTCAGTGGAAAGCTGGCATGATCTCTTGCGCGAAGCGGCGGAGGAGGTCACGGTCGAACGGCGGGCGAATGGACAGGATCACTTCGGTAGCCCCAGCGTCGGCGTAGGCCTTGATCCGGTCGCGGATGGCCGCCGGGCTGTCGGCCAGGATCGACTCCGCAACCTCCTTCTTCACGACGGCGCGGGCGCCGAGACGGACGACAGGGCCCGCGAGCGGGATGTCGGTGATCGCGACGAGGGGGAGGAGGACGGAGACGTCGGTCGGGCAGGGGGTGCGGTGGATCCGCCGGCACTCCTCCTCGATGATCTGGCGGCGCTCCCGGATGCCGTCGGGCGTGACGCCGCTCACGGCGTTCCAGCCGTCCGCGTAGCGCGCGACGAGCGGCACGATCCAGCGCTTCCCCTGCCCGCCGATCACGATCGGCGGGTGGGGCTTCTGGACGTTCGGCGGTGCGAACGGCGCCTTGTCGAGCCGGTAGTACTTGCCCGTGAAGCTCGGGTGATCCTCGCTCCAGAGCTTGGTGATGACCTGGAGCGCTTCGTCGAGCTTGCGGGCACGCTCGTGCGCCGTCCCGAAGGAGAACCCGTACGCGGTGTGGTCGCGCTCGAACCATCCCGCCCCGATGCCGAGGATCAGGCGACCGTGGCTCACCTGGTCGATCGTGGTGGCCATCTTCGCGAGCAGGGCCGGGTTGCGGTACGTGTTCCCGGTCACGAGCACGCCGACGCGGATGCGCTTCGTCTCCGCCGCGAGCGCGGCGAGCGACGTCCACCCTTCGAGGCACGGTCCGTCCTGGTTGCCGAAGATCGGGATGAAGTGGTCGTAGACCCACGCGCTGTCGAAGCCGAGCTCGTCGGCCGCCTTCCAGGTGGCGAGGAGATCGTCCCACGCGACCTGCTGGTTCGGCGTCTGGATGCCGAAGCGCAGGCGCGGTCGCGGCGCGTCGGCCGCGAATGCGGGAACAGCGAGGAGGGCGACGACGAGGGCGAGGGCGCGCATGGCCCCGCCCTCTAGCCCGCCCTCGGCCGGGCGGCAACGTGCTCCGGAACGGGAGGCCCGCTGAGGGCAGGCCTCCCGCACCCGGCATCGGGCAGGGTGCCTAGCGGTAGCCGCCGCCCGAGGAGCCCGGATCGTGCGAGCCCGGCATCCCGCCGGTCCCGTGCCCGTTGCCCGGTCCCGACGTGCCGGACGTCCCGGATCCGGCCGCGGGCCTGATGCCGAGCATCACCGTCACCTGGTCGCCCTGGTTCAGGTTGCGGAGCGCGCTCTGCGGGAAATGGAGGTCGAGGGTCTCGCCCTGCGCATCGATCTTCACGCGTCCCTTCTCCTTGTCGATGCCCGTGATCTTCCCGGTCATCGAATGCTCGCCCAGGTAGCTGGACGTGCCGGAGGTCGCGCTTTCGCCGAGGCTGCGGCCCTGCTCCCGCTCGGACCCCGTCCCCGCACCGTACGGGTCGCCCGCGAACGCCATGGCCGCGGTGAACATCGCGGCGACAGCGATGGAGAGAAAACCGACGGATCGCCTCATGCTGCTATCCTCCTTGTCGATTTGCGCCGCGTCGATTGCGACACGTGGAAGGGCAGCAAGCACCACGCCACGCACGGTGCCGCGGGTGCACGCACGCGCGCCCGAGAGCGATCGCTACGCGTCGACGCCGCCTGCGGTCCCGGACCGCCAGAGGTCGCGTGCCGGCGCGGGCAGGACGTTCTCGTCGAGGCGGACGAGAAGTGTCCCGTCCGGCCAGTCGGTCTGCGGCTTTTCGACCGGCTCGAGCATCAGTATCTGGAACGCGCCGGTCCGCGTCGTACCGCTCTCCGCCGACGCCACGCGACACAGAAGACGCCGCGGCAGGTCGGCGGGATACACGTAATCTCCCGGTCGGAAAGCCATCCGTTCCAGCCTCGTCGACAACGCCTTCCGAGGGAAGCAATGTCCGTACCGCGGCACGCGCCTTGCTGGACTCTCGGCCATGCGACTCCTCGCCGCCGTGGGCTTGGTCGCCTTTCTCGCAGGAGCGGCCCTCGCCCAGTACCTCGTTGCACTCGATGCCGGCGATCGGATGACGGTCGACGGCTACTGGGAGGACGGCGACTGGGTCCACCTCGTGCTAGGTTCCGACGACCTGAGCGTGCCGCGGAGCCTGATACGCAGCGTGACGACCGTGGTCGAGTCGGATGGCCGGCCGCGGACCGCGCAGCCCGCGGACGTCCGCTAGAACTTCCCGAGCGAGCGGTTCCGGAGCGCGACCTCGGACTCGGCGAGCGAGGCGATCGGCGTCGAGCTGTCCGGGTCCGGGCTCGTCACGTGGGCGAGCACGTCGATCCGGACCCTCGCGATGCGGTCGCGCTGGCAGGTCGTCAGCGCCGGCGTCGCACCCGCGGGGACGATCTCGGCCGGTGGCTCGCCGCCGTCGAAGTAGCGGAACGTGAGGCCGTTCGCCGCGATGCCGCTCGCCAGCACGGCCGGCGCATGGATGCCGTCGCTGCGGCGGATCGTGTCGCCGATGAGCTCGTAGGTCACGTCCTCGCCGCCCGACGGCGCGATGACGCCGTCGCCGTTCAGATCCTGGCGGAAGTGGATCTTGGTGCGCGTCGCCTCGATGATCCCCTGCTTGACGCCGGGCGCGCACGGGCCGGTGGAGACCGGGAGCGCGTTCGCCGGATCGTAGCTGGCCATCCGAAGCTCGCGCGACATCGCATCGACGACGGCTCGGGTGATGCTCGGGCGGCGGCGATCGTTCCGCGCCGAGACCTTCGCCTGGACCCGCTGGACCGTCCAGATGCCGACGAAGACGACGAGGCAGATCGCAACGGTGGCGAGGAGGGCGGTGCCCGAGAAGGCCCGCGAGCCTCGCCGAGGGATCAGCACGGAACCCTGCCGCACCGGACCTCGGTGCGCGTCATGCCGCGACCTGCGGGGAATACGATTCCGGGTCCTTCGACTCGGGGCCGCCGTCGCCCGCGTGCTCGTTGCGGTACGGGAGCCGCACCGTGAACGTCGCGCCCTCGCCCACGCGGGAGCGGACGGAGATCGTCCCGCCGAGGAGGGTCAGGTAGCGCTGCACGATGGCGAGGCCGAGACCGACGCCGCCGGCGGGATGCGGCCCCGCCCCGTTCACCTGGTAGAACGGCTCGAAGATGCGCGACAGCTCCTGCTCCTCGATGCCGCGGCCGGTATCCTCGACCTGGAACTCGGCCTGCTGCTCCGCCGCGACGTTCCGCACGCGCACCGTGACCGAGCCGGACGCGGTGAACTTGATCGCGTTGTTGATCAGGTTGTCGATGATGCTCGTCAGCTTGGTCGGATCGGTCTCGATCGACGGGAGATCCGGAACGACGTCCCACTCGAGCCGCAGGTTCGGCGAACGCGTGACGCGGTCGCGTCGCTGGAGCTGGGTCACGAACTGCGTGAGGGAGACGGTCTGGCTCGCGACGGGCACCCGGCCGGCGTCGAGCTTCCCGAGGTCCAGCACGCTGTTCACGAGCTGGAGCAGGTTGGCGGCGGCGTCCTGGATGCGACGGAGCATGAGGCGGCCGTCGTCCGCGGGGGGCTGCTCCAGCCCGAGGAGCATCTCCGCGTATCCCATGATGATGTGGAGGGGCGTGCGGAGCTCGTGCGACATGTTCGCGACGAACTCCGACTTGAGGCGGTTCGCCACCAGCGACTCGTCGTAGAGGCGTCGGAGGGCCTCGGTCCGCTGCTCCACCTTGGCCTCGAGCTCGCGGGCCCACGCGAAGCCACGGTCGGCTCGCTGGCGCTCCTTGCGGATCTGGCTGAGCACGTAGCCGTAGAACATCGCGACCGAGAAGAAGAAGACGATGCGCAGGAGGTACGTCGGCGCGAGGATGCTGTGCTCTGCGACCAGGTAGACGTTGGCGATCGTGACGGCCGTCGTGCCGAGGACGACCATCAGGAGGCTCTCGCCGGTGGCGGCGAGGAACAGCACGAAGAAATAGAGGAGGAAGAACTCCTGCCCGATGGCACCCGTCGAGTGGAGCGCCCACGACACCCAGAGGGTGTCGCCGATCAGCACGGGCGCTTCGACGTACCACGCGAAGAGATTCTCAGGCGAGAGGAACGAGAGGAAGAGGTTGCTCGCCAGGGCGGCCGCGATCATGAACGCGCCGATCGGCGGGATGACCACGTCCTCCTTGTGGAAGAGGAGGAGGTACGAGGCCGCTATGATGAAGACGTAGCGGAGGATGAGGAAGAGGCCCTTGCGTCCTCCTCCAAGGTGTCGCCAGCTGCCCGTCTCGACCATGGCGGTGCCCAACTCCCTTAGCAACGGCGGTGCCACGGCGCCCTGGCACCCACGGCACCAGAGGACGCACGATTCTCGACGCTCTCGCCGGGCCGGGTGCCAATCCGGCGCAGCACGCGACCGCTCATGCGTCGCACCGGCACCGGATGTGCGTCGGGCGATGCGCCGACGCCGCGGCGCGGCGCACAGGGACCCCGTCTTCCCGCCGGCGGTCCAAGTACGCTATGCAGTGCGGCGCATCGCAAGGAGGTCCCGATGGCGGTCACCGTGAAGCGCATCAACCTCTGGCGCGCGGAAGTGGACAACCAGCCCGGGGTGCTCGCCCGGACGCTCGAGCCGCTCGCGCAGGCGGGCGCGGATCTGCGGCTGGTGATGGGCTACCGCCTTCCGCAGACGCCCGATCGCTCCGTGATCGAGCTCCATCCGGTCAGCGGCAAGCGCGCGACGGCGGCGGCGCAGGCGACCGGGCTCGTCCCGGCGAGCGACATCCCCTGCCTGTTGGTCGAGGGCGACAACCGCCCGGGGCTGGGTGCCGCGATCGGCCGCGGCCTCGCCGATGCCGGCCTGAACATCGCCTTCCTGATCGCGCAGGTCGTCGGCCGCAAGTTCGTCGCCGCCATCGGCTTCGCCGACGAATCCGCTGCGGCGACGGCCGCCCGCGTGATCAAGCAGGCGGCGTCGGCGAAGCCTGCGAAGAAGCGTTCTCGCTGAGCCGGGCGCGCCGGGGCGTCACCGACGGCGCGCTACTGCGCGTCCGCCGGCCAGGACGACTTCGCCTTCTTGAAGTGCTCGAGGGCCTCTTCCTGCATCCCGTCCTTGAGGGCCTTGTCGCCGGCCTCGTATTCCTTGCCGGCCTCGCCGAGATCCTTCCCCTCGGCCTGCGCCTTCTTGTACTTCTGGAAGAGGTCCTTCTTGATCTCCGTCGCGGTCTGGCCCCACGCGGAAGCGGCGACGATGAGCGCGAGGGTCAGAGCGGCGGCGCGGAACGTCTCTCGCATGCGGTGAACCTCCTGGCGTCGGTGGCCGGTTCTTAGCCGCGAGCGGGCCCACCTTGCAATCACTCCTGCGCGTCAGCGCAGGGTCCAGCGCGGCTTCCGCTTCTCGGCGAACGCCCGCAGCCCCTCCCGGGCGTCCTCGGTCATGAAGACCTCACTCGAGAGCTGCTCCTCGTAGCGGAGGTGCTCCGTCATGGTCATGCGGAGCCCGCGCTGGACCGACTTCTTGATCGCCTGGACGGCGAGTGGGCCGCACGCGCAGATGTCCTCCGCGAGCCGTCGCGCCTCGGTCATGAGGTCGGCGAGCGGGACGACTCTGCTGACGAGACCCATCTGGTGGGCCTCGGCGGCGGAGAGGAGGCGGCCGGTGATCAGGAGCTCCATCGCGCGCGAGAACGGAACCTGCCGCACGAGCTTGACGGTCGACCCGCCGCCCGGGAAGAGCCCCCACTTCGGCTCGAAGATGCCGAAGGTGGCGTTCTCCGAGGCGATCCGGATGTCGGTCCCCTGCAGCATCTCGAGCCCGCCGGCGGTGCAGAAGCCGTTCACGGCGGCGACGATCGGCTTCCAGATGTCCACGTCGCGGAGCACCGCGAACGTGCTCGCGCGCGGCGGGAGGTCGGAGACGTCCTCGCCCCAGTCGAGCTCCGCAGTCCCCTCGCGGATCTCCCGCGTGCGGCCGACGGCCTGGGGGATGAACGTCTTCAGGTCGCCGCCCGAGCAGAACGCACGGTCGCCGGCGCCCGTGATGACGGCCACCCAGACGTCGGGGTCGTCGCGGAGACGCATCCACGCCCGGCAGAGCTTCGCGAGAAGCGGAAGGTTCATCGCGTTCCGCGCCTCGGGCCGGTTGAGCGTGATCGTCATGACGTGGTCGCACACGTCGACGAGGAGCTCGTCGGCCATGGTCAGTCCTCCACGAGCTGCCGGTACTTGCCGCGGTAGAAGAGGAGAGGGCGTCCGTCCCGGGACTCGGCGTGCTCAACCTCGCCGATGTGGATCACGTGGTCGCCGCCCTCGAGCGTCTCGACGATCCGGCACTCGATGTGCCCCAGCGTCTCCTCGAGGATCGGCGTCCCGAGCCGCCCGAGGCGATACGAGACGCCGGCGAACTTGTCGCCACCGGTGGTGGCGAAGCGGCGCGAGAGCGCCTCCTGGTGATGGGCGAGGATGTTCAGCAC
>CAZLYE010000407.1:0-3711 GCA_964562865.1 uncultured Binatia bacterium (SeqCode)
CCGTGCAGGTGAACGGCAGCCCCCTCAACGCCGACGCGCCGTTCGGCGGCTACAAGCTCTCCGGCATCGGCCGCGACGGCGGCCGCTGGGCGCTCGGCGCCTACAGCGAGCTCAAGTACATCGGCTGGACCGAGAGGGAGAGGACCGCATGAGCTTCGACACGATCGTCAAGGGCGGCACGGTGGTGGACGGATCCGGCCTCCCGATGCGGCGCGCTGACGTCGGGATCCGGCAGGGCACGATCACCGACATCGGTCGTCTCGGCGGCGCGCGCCGGACCATCGACGCCGACGGCCTGGTCGTCATGCCAGGCATCGTCGATGCGCACACGCACTACGACCCGCAGCTGAGCTTCGACCCGTGGGCCACGTCGTCGTGCTTCCACGGCGTCACCTCCGTGGTGGCGGGGAACTGCGGCTACTCCATCGCCCCATGCCGGCCGGCCGACCACGAGTGGGTGACCGCGCTCTTCGCCAAGGTGGAGGGCATGTCGCCCGGCGTCCTCCGCGAGGGCCTGCCGTGGGACTGGGACAGCTTCCCGTCGTTCCTCGACACGCTCGACCGGCGCCTCGGGATCAACGCCGCCGTCTACGTCGGGCACTCGGCGATCCGGCGCTTCGTCATGGGCGAGGGCGCGTCCGAGCGCGCCGCCACTCCCGACGAGGTCGAGCGGATGCGCGCGCTCGTGCGCGAGGCGATGGCCGCCGGCGCCGCCGGCTTCTCGTCCTCGCACGCGCCGACGCACGTCGACCACCTCGGCCGCCCCGTCCCGTCGCGCCGCGCGAGCTTCGACGAGGTCGCGACGCTCGCCGAGGCCGCTGGCGAGGGCGGCGCCGGATCGATCGCGTTCCTCGCGGAGACCGCCGTCCAGGGCTACGACGCCCGCGACCGCCAGCGGCTCGTCGACCTCGCGCATCGCGCCGGCCTGCCCGTCGTCGTCCAGGGCATGGGGTTCCGCCCGGGCGCGCGCGAGCGCTGGGAGGACCAGACCGGCTTCCTGGCGCAGGCGCGCGCGCAGGGCGCCGCCATCTACTCGATGCTGCGCACGCAGCCCTTCATGCGGCCGTTCAACTGGCGCCGCGGCACGTCGCTGTTCGACGGCGTCTTCCACTGGCGTGACCTGTCCGAGCTGCCGGCGGCCGAGCGGCTCGCCCGCTTCCGCGACCCGGCCTTCCGCGAGAAGCTCCGCTTCGCGCTCGACCATCCGAACACGGACAGCAAGCAGGGCTCGACGCTCCCACCGCCCGCGCCCGCGCGCGTCTTCGTCGACCGGTCGGCGACGGATCCAGGCGCCGTCGGGAAGAGCCTCGCACAGCTCGCCGAGGCACGGCGCGTCCATCCCGCCGACGTCATGTGCGAGCTCACGGCGGCCGACGGCCTCGAGACGCAGTTCCTCTGGAACAGCGAGAGCCCGCAGTGGATCGAGGCCAACGCCGAATCGCAGCGGAACCTCCACATGATCGTCGGCACGGGTGACGGCGGCGCGCACGCGGACCGCGACGACGGCTCGGAGTGGTCCACCTACTATCTGCGCACCTGGCTCCTCGACCGGAAGATCTTCTCGCTCGAGGAGGGCGTCCGCCGCATCACGCACCTCCCCGCGATGATCACCGGCATCAAGGGCCGCGGGCTCCTCGCGCGCGGCTACGCGGCCGACGTGATGATGTTCGACCCGACGCGCATCGGGCTCGGACGGAAGCAGCTCGTCCGGGACGTCCCGGGCGGCGAGGAGCGCTGGCAGGTCCTCCCCGACGGCGTCGTGCGCGTCCTCGTGAACGGCGAGCCGATCGTCGAGGACGGACGGCTGACGGGCGCGCGCCCCGGACGCGTGCTGCGCGTCGGGAACCCGGTCGGATGAAGGCGGCCGTCCTCCTCGGCCCGGATCGGCCGGTTGCGATCGCGGACGTCCGGGTGAAGGATCCCGGGCCCGGCGAGGTCCGCGTGACGATCCGCGCGGCCGGACTCTGCCACTCGGACCTGAGCGTAATCGACGGCTCGATTCCATATCCGACGCCCGTCGTCCTCGGGCACGAGGGCGCCGGCGTGGTCGACGCGGTCGGCGCGGGCGTGACCGCCGTGAAGGAGGGTGACACGGTCGTCCTCTCGACCCTCGCGCACTGCGGGCGCTGCCCCGCGTGCGAGGTCGGGCGCCCGACGGAGTGCCGCAACGCCCCGAACCCCAAGGAGACGCAGCCGTTCACGGTGGACGGCAGGCCGGCCTACCAGTTCGCCAACACCTCCGCCTTCGTCGAGCGCACGGTCGTGAGGGAGCAGAGCGCGATCCCGATCGACCCGCGCGTCCCCTTCGATCGCGCGGCGCTCATCGGGTGCGGCATCATGACGGGGGTCGGCGCCGTGCTGAACCGCGCGCGCGTCGAGGCGGGCGCCACGATGGCGGTCTTCGGCCTCGGCGGGATCGGGCTCAGCTGCGTCCAGGGCGGCGTGCTCGCCGGCGCGGCGAAGATCGTCGCGGTCGACGTACTGCCGGCCAAGCTGGAGCTCGCGCGCCGTCTCGGCGCGACGCACACGGTCGACTCCTCGAAGGACGACCCGGTCGCGGCGATCCGGGATCTCACGCGCGGAGGTGCCGACTACACCTTCGAGGCGGTCGGGAACCTCGCCGTGATCCGCCAGGCGCTCGAGGCGCTCGGCGCGGGCGGCGCGCTCACGGTCGTCGGCGTGCCGAAGCTCGGCTCGCGCTTCGACTTCGTGGTGCACGCGCTCTACCAGAACAAGGCGATCCTCGGCTGCCGCTACGGCACCGCGCGCCCGCGCCGCGACTTCCCGATGCTCGCCGACCTCTACCTCGGCGGGCGGCTGAAGATCGACGAGCTCATCACCCGGCGCTACGCGCTCGACGAGTTCGCGAGCGCGCTCGAAGACCTCAAGACGGGCGGCCTCGCCCGCGGCGTGTTCTCGCTGGAGGGACGGTCTCATGGGTAAATACGGCTACTTCGTCATCGACGCCGACGGCCACGGCGGCGAGCCCGCCGACTGGCAGGACCGCCTTCCCGCGAGTCTCCAGCCGCAGATGGCCGCGCGCCGCGAGCGGATCAAGAAGCAGTTCGCGAACCTCGCCGGCGTCGGCGTCATGCAGACCAAGGGCACCGCGCGCACCGACATGCGCGCCCGCGCCGGGATGACCGACCCGACCGTCCGCCTCCAGGACATGGACCTCGAGGGCATCGACGTGACCGTGATGTTCCCCGGCGGCGCCGGCGAGGAGTGGGCCGGGCTCGACCGCGAATTCGCGATCGGGCTCTGTCGCACGCTGAACGACGCGCGCGCCACGTTCTGCCGGCACGCGCCGAAGCGCCTCAAGTCCGTCGCGAAGCTCCCGCTGATCGACCCCGAGGCGGCCGCGGCCGAGCTCCGCCGCGCCGTCACCGAGCTCGGCATGGTCGGGATGGTGACGCCCCAGCACATCCGCGAGAAGAACCTCGACCACCCGAGCTTCGACGTCGTGTGGCGCGAGGCGGAGCGCCTCGGCGTGCCCGTCTGCGTGCACGGCGGCGGACAGGCGATCGACCAGGTCCCGATCGGCGTCGACCGCTACTCGACGCGCCTCGAGATGCACGCCATGACCCATCCCGTCGGGCAGATGCTCGCGGTGATGGCCTTCACGGTGGGCGGCATCCTCCATCGCTTCCCGAAGCTCCGCGTCGCCTTCCTCGAGGCGGGGGTCGGCTGGCTCCCCTTCTGGCTCGAGCG
>CAZLYE010000408.1:0-2917 GCA_964562865.1 uncultured Binatia bacterium (SeqCode)
ACGCGAGGTAGATGAGCGCCCGGAGGGGCGTTTCGGTGTGTCCCGACGCGAGGAGGCCGATCGCGCTGCTCACCATGTCCCGCGTCCACACGAGGTGGTAGCCGCCCATGTCCTCGTCGCCCTTCACCTCGCCCCACGGGATGCTGAGCGAGGCGATCATCGCGCCCGGGTACGTCTTGTCCTCGTGCGCGAGGAGGAGCCGATGGCTCGCCTCGTAGAGGTGCCCGCCGTCGCCGCTCGCCGCAGCGAGCGGCACGAGGTGGCGGCAAGCGCGGCTCCACTGCTCGACGAACCGCGCGCGGTGCTCCGCGAAGGGGAACCCGATCGCCTGCAGCAGGGTGGTGGTCGCGTGATGGAGGCTGTTGCCGAACGCGAGCCCCAGGGTGAACTCGCGGCCGAGGCGGAGGTCGAGCTCGCCGGTGAGCGCGACGTTGCCGTCCTCCGCGGCGTCGAACTCCCAGTCCATCGCGAGGTCGCGGGCGAGATCCGTCCAGCCGTCGCTCGCCCCGACGTAGCCGCAGGACCGGCGCACGAACGGGAGCGTCGCGCCCATCGCGAGCCAGATGCCGTGCTTCTCGGCCGTCAGGAGCTCGCGGCCGCCGGCCTCGGCCAGCCAGCCGCTGTTCTCCCAGCCGCCGCCGTCGAGGTGCGGCGCGAGCAGCGCGAGGAGCCGGAGCCGCGCGAGGAATTCCTCGTCACCCTCGAGCCGGGTGTGGACGAGGACGCAGGGCTGGTGCGGATCGGCGATGACCTCCTTCCGGATGCGGTAGCGGCCCTCGCGGTCCTCGTTGACGATCCGCACGCCGAGCGCGTGGTCGTCGAGCATCTCCAGGCGGGATTCGAGATGCCGCCGCTCGTCGTGGAAGAACGTCCGGCCGTCGGTTGCGAGGTACTGCAGGTCGCGGATCTGCGGGTGGTCGATGGTGGGATGGTACACCTCGTTCAGGATCCCCGCGGAGACGGTGAACCAGACCGTGCTGCCCGCCGAGTACGCCGTCCCGACCGCATCCTTCGCGGCCCGCGTCCACCGCGGCGGGATGCCCGGGGCGCCGAACGCCCGCCTGGTCGTGTGAAGGATCGCCATCGCGTCGCGGCGGCGTCGAGCCAGCCCACTCCCGCTACTTCACCGCGCCCAGGTCCGCGAGCACGTCGCGCGCGTGGCTCGCCGGCGTGACGCTCCCGTACACCGCGCGCACCTTCCCGTCCGGACCGACCAGGTACGAGATGCGGCGCGCGACCGGCTGCGCGGGCGAGTCTGCGGCGCCGGCGGCGACGGCGAGCGCCCGGTCGCCGTCGGACAGGAGCCGGAAGGGAAAATGCTCGGTGTCGACGAACGCCCGGTTCTGCGCCGGCGGATCGAACGACACGCCCAGAACCTCGACGTGGCGCTCGCGGAAGTCCGCGAAGCTGTCGCGCAGCCCCCGCCCCTCGGCCGTGCAGCCGGGCGTCATCGCCTTCGGGTAGAACCAGAGGAGGTACGTCTTCCCCGCGAGCTCGCGCGACGACACGGTGGCACCCGTCTGGTCGGTGAGGGTCCAGGCCGGGAAGGCGTCACCGGGCGCGAGCAGCGCTCCGGCGTGCAGCGTCGAGGCGAGCCCGAGCGAGAGCATGAGCGAGAGGAGGCAGCGGGGCGTCATGCCCGACACCATGCCACCGCCGCCGGGGTGCAGCCAGCTGGGGTGGTCGACCCGGAGGTATGTTGACCATCGCGTGCGGACGGGCATATCGTCCGCCCTTTCCAAGGGGGGATGCGTCGCCGGGACGGCCGGGCGGTCCGAGCGGCGCGCCAGGAGGGTACGATCGATGAAGCGACACGTTGCGGCGTGGACAGGACTCGCCTCGGGGCTCGTGCTGCTCGTCGGCGTCGCGCGGCTCGGCCGCGCCGACGAGACCTGCATGTCCCCCTACCAGCCGAAGATCACCGGGCAGGAGGACTGGGTCTACGTGTGGACGCTCGGGGTCGACGGGCTCGGCGACGGCTCGGACAAGCTCGTCACGATCGGCGCCAACCCGAAGCACCCCGAGACCTACGGCAAGGTCGTCTCGTCGGCGTCCGTCGGCGGGCGGCACGAGGCCCATCACGGCGACTTCACGGACGACCGGCGGCAGTTCTGGGCCGGCGGCCTCGACGACAGCATGATGTACGTCTTCGACGTCGCGGCCGATCCCGCGCACCCGAAGCTCGTCCGCACGATCGACTCCTTCGTGAAGGACACGGGCGGCATGGTCGGGCCGCACACCTTCTACGCGCTCCCGGGCCGGATGCTCATCACCGCGCTCTCGAACGACAAGGACCGCGGCGGGCGGACGGGCATCGCCGAGTACAACGAGGACGGCAAGTTCATCCGCGCGATCTGGCTTCCCGACGACGCGTCCTACGGCTACGACGCGCGCGTGGAGCCGCGTCTCAACCGCATGCTCACCTCGTCGTTCACGGGCTGGAACAACTACATGACCGACTTCGCCAAGGTGGTCGCGGATCCCGAGGCCATGAAGCGATTCGGCAACACGATGGTCGTGTGGGACTTCCACGCGCGGAAGCCGATCCAGACGCTCGCGGTGCCGGGCGCCCCGCTGGAGATCCGCTGGGCGCTGCAGCCGCGCCACAACTGGGCCTTCACCGCGTCCGCGCTCACCTCCAAGGTCTGGCTCGTCGAGCAGCGCGCCGACGGGACCTTCGCCGCCACCGCCGTCGCGGACGTCGGCGATCCGACGAAGACGCCGCTGCCCGTCGACATCAGCCTCTCCGCCGACGACCGCTTCCTCTTCGTCGACAGCTTCATGGACGGCATGTGCCGCGTCTACGACGTGAGCGATCCGCATCACCCGAAGCCGGCGGCCACGCAGAGGATCGGTACGCAGGTGAACATGCTGTCGCAGAGCTGGGACGGCGAGCGCGTCTACTTCACGTCCTCGC
>CAZLYE010000409.1:0-6449 GCA_964562865.1 uncultured Binatia bacterium (SeqCode)
CGCCGGAAGGAGGACCCTCACCGTCGTCCCGCGTCCGACGGCACTCTCGATCACGAGCTCGCCGCCGTGGGCCTGGACGAGGTGCTTCACGATCGCGAGACCGAGGCCGGTCCCGCCGAGCGCCCGCGAACGTCCCTTGTCCACGCGGAAGAAGCGCTCGGTCAGCCGCGGGAGATCCTGCGCGGGGATCCCGACGCCGGTGTCCTCGACCGCGACCTCGACCATGCCGCGATGTCCGGCGCTCGTGGCCGGCCCGGCGCGGACGACGACCCGCCCACCGTGTGGGGTGTACTTGATCGCGTTGTCGACGAGGTTGATCAGGACCTGACGGAAGCGATCGGCGTCGGCCTCGATGGGTGGGGTGTCGGGCGCCACGTGCCGCGTGAGCTGCAGGCCCGCACGCTCGGCCGCGTCGGTCAGGATCTGGAGCACGTCGTCCACCGCCGGCGCCAGCGCGACCGTGCTCAGGCGGAGCGGCGTCCGTCCGAGCTCGAGGTCGGAGAGCGTCAGCAGGTCGTCGATCAGCCGGCCGAGCCGCTCCGAATGCCGGTCGATCACGCCGAGGAAGCGCTGGCGCATCTCGGCGTCCTCGCCGGCACGACCGAGCAGCGTCTCGACGTACCCCTTGATCGCCGTGAGCGGTGTGCGGAGCTCGTGGGACACGTTCGCGACGAAGTCGCGCCGGACGACCTCGAGACGGCGGAGCTCCGTCACGTCGTGGAGGACCAGCACGAAGCCGAAGGGGTCGCCGTTCGCGTCGCAGAGGCGCGCCCCGTTCACCTGGAGCATCGAGGCGTCGGTGCCGCCGAGCGTCACGTCGCGGGAGAGGAGCGGTGCGCCGCCGGCCAGCTGGCGCACGACCTCCGCCAGCTCGGGGTGACGTGCGACCTCGATGAACGGATGGCCGGTCGCATCGCGCCCCTCCGGGACGTCGAGGAGCTCGCGCGCGCGCTGGTTCATGAGGACGAGGTTCCCCTCGAGGTCGATCACGAGGACGCCCTCCACCATCCCGCGGAGGATCGCCTCGACGCGCTCGCGCTCGACGCGCAGCGCGGCGATCGTGCTCACGACCTCGCGCGCCATGTCGGCGAGCTGGGCCTCGAGCACGCCCAGGTCGTCGGGCCGCTCGGGCCCGAGATAGGGCGGCGTCTCGCCCCGTCCCACGATGCGGGCGAAGGTCACGAGCCGCCGGATCCGCCGGAGGAGGCTCCGCGAGAGCAGCAGCGCCGCGACGAGCCCGAGGAGGGCGGCGGCGACGAGGCCGAACACGACGCCGCGGCGCAGGTCCGCGACGCCCGCGCCCACCGCGCTGAGCGGCAGCGCGGTGCGGACGATGCGCACCTCCCCGCCGCGCTCCTGTCGCCACGCCGCGTAGACGAGCTGGATGCCGACCGTGCCGCTCTGCCGGACGGCATGGCCGCTGCCCTCGGCCATCGCCTGCCGGACCTCGGGCCGGTCGGCGTGATTCTCGAGCGACTCCGACGACCGCGTCGACTCGCCGAGCACGCGTCCGTCGGCGGCGATCACCGTGACCCGCGCGCCGAGCGTCGCGGCGAGCCGCGCGCACGCCGCGTCGAGCAACGGACCGGCGCCCCATGGGAGGACCTCGCCGACCGCGCGCGCCTCGGCCAGCAGGCGCTCCTGGAGCGTCTCGATCTGGTGCCGCTCGAGCGAGACCTCGACGTACGGGATCGTGGCGACGAGGATGCCGCCGAGCGCCGCCACCGTCGGCAGCAGGAGCTGGAGGACCAGCCTACGACTGGAGCGCGTCCGGATTGAACTTGTACCCCACGCCGCGGACCGTGAGGATGAGCTCGGGGTTCGCGTCATCCCGCTCGATCCGCTTGCGCAGCCGGCGGACGTGGACGTCCACGGTACGCGGCTCGACGTGCATCTCCGGTCCCCATACCAGGTCGAGGAGCTGCAGCCGATCGTACACCCGATGGGGGTGGCGGACGAAGAACTTGAGGAGCTCGAACTCCCGGAGCGAGAGGTCGAGCCGGTCCCCGTCGAGGAACACCTCGTACGTGTCGAAGTCCAGGCGGAGCCGACCGCGCTCGAAGATCTCGTGTGGCAGCGCGATGTCCTCGCCATGCGTGCGCCGGAGAACCGCCCGCACGCGTGCGACGAGCTCCCGGGGGCTGAAGGGCTTCGTCACGTAGTCGTCGGCCCCGAACTCGAGCCCGAGGACGCGGTCGACCTCGGCGGCTTTGGCGGTGAGCATGATCACGGGCAGAGTCCGCGTCGCCTCCGCGGCGCGGAGGCGGCGGCACACCTCGAGGCCGTCCATGCCCGGTAGCATCAGGTCGAGGACGACCAGCACCGGACGCTCGGCCGCCACGATCGTGAGGGCGCTCTCGCCCGTCTCCGCCTGGCGGACGGCGTATCCCTCCTGCTCCAGATGGAAGCGGACGAGTTCGCGGATGTCCTTCTCGTCCTCGACCACCAGGATCGTGCGCTTTACCGACACGTGACCGTCCCGACCCTATCGGCCCATTATGACAGCCCAGTGACCGCCCCGTGAACGTATCGTCGGCCGGGGGGCCTCGGGGCGCGCCTTGACTGCCAGGGGTCCCATGGGAAAAGAGGGGCCATGGTCCGTCGGGGCGGGGACGGGGACTCCTCGGGGGAGGGGACCTCATGGCTCGTCCTGCGCCACGTCCCCGCGGAGGGCCTCGGGCTGCTCGCGAACGTGCTGCGCGAGCTCGGTATCCACCACCGCTACCTCGACCTTCCCCGGGGCGATCCGCCGCCGCGGGACCTCCGGGGCGTCGGCGGCCTGATCGTGCTCGGCGGCCCGATGGCAATCTACGAGGCGGACCGCTACCCGTTCCTCGCGACGGAGAGCGCGCTCGTGGAGCGCGCGCTCAACGCCGGGCGGCCGGTCCTGGGCATCTGCCTCGGGGCGCAGCTGATCGCGAGCGTGCTCGGCGCCCGCGTCTATCCCGGCGAGCGACGCGAGGTGGGCTGGGCACCGATCACGCTCAGCGAGGACGGGAGCGACGATCCGGTGTTCGGCGTGCTCGAGCCGAAGCTCACGGTCTTCCACATGCACGGCGACACGTACGAGCTGCCGGCCGACGCACGGAACCTGGCGCGCTCGGCGCTCTACGATCAGCAGGCGTTCCGCTGGGGCGACCTGGTCTACGGGCTCCAGTTCCACCTCGAGTTCACGGACACGATCATCCAGAAGCTCGTGTCCGAGCCGGAGTCGCGCGCCTACATCACCGGGGCCGGTGTCGACCCGCAGTCACTTCTGACGGACGCCGGCGCGCACGTCCGCCGTCTCGGCGGCGTCGTGCAGAAGCTCTTCTCCGGCTTCTTCAGTCAGTGCGGCCTCTGACCGGGCACGGCGTCGATCGGGTGCCCGGCGCGCTCCGGCGGCACGGCTGAGCCGTCGAGCCGCCGCGGCGCTCGCAGTTCGAGGAGCGTCGCGATCGTGGGCGTCACGTCGACCAGTCCGGGCTCGCCGCCGGTCGCGTGACGGAGACCCGGCCAGCCGCCCGTGAAGAACAGGGGCACGTCGCGCTCTCCGGGGCCGCCGTGGTTTCCCCGAAGCGCGGCGTCGACCGGATCCGTCGGATCGACGAACTGATATCCCGCCGCGGCGACGAGCAGGAGGTCGCCCGCGCGCGGGTGGTCGAGGTGCCAGTCGGGATGACGCGCGTCGACGAGCGGGACGTCCCCGACCGGGACGCGGGCGAGCACCTCGGTCACGCCGGGAGTCTCCGCCGCGAGCGCCGCGGCGCGGCCGAGGTCCGCGCCGCCGTCCGCGTAGAGATGCTCGAGGCCGCCCTCGCCGACCGCCACGACGCCGACCTTCTCGACGGCCAGCCCGAGCGAGATCACCGGGTGGGGCCGTTCGGGGGTCGGCGCGACGGCGCCCATCCCGTGATCCGCGGTGACGATCAGCACCGACCGGTCCCAGCGTCCGCGCGCCCGGAGGTCGTCGACGAGCGTTCCGAGGGCGGCGTCGGCGTCGGTCGCCGCGCGGGCGTACTCGGGGCTCGCCGGTCCCAGAGCGTGCCCGGTGCGATCCACGTCGGAGAGATTCATGAAGGTGAAGTCGGGCTCGCGCTGCGCCATCAGCGCGAGCGCGGCGTGCATCGTCTCCGCGTCGGGGGCGTAGCCGGTGACCGGGTCACGGCGGCCCGTCGGAAGCTCCTCGGGCGACCACAGCATGTCCGGCGCGCGCTGCCGACCGGGAACGCCGGCGAAGAGACGCGCGAGCTTCGGCTTCCCGAACGCCGCGAGCGTCACGCGCGCGGGATGCGTGCTCTCCGCGACCGTGAAGAGCGTCTCCACCTCGATCAGCGCCGGATCCTCGAGCTTCCGCGGCCGGGCGCCGGTGTCACGGCTCCAGTACGCGTTCCCGGTGATCCCGTGCACGTCGGCGTAGACGCCGGTGAGCAGCGTCACGTGGTTCGGGTTGGTCCGCGCCGGCATGATCGCGTGCGCCGCCGGGAAGAACGAGGTGTGCTCCGGGCTGTGCGCGACCAGGTCGAAGAGGCGCGGCATGTTCGCGGGCGTCACCACCTGCGGGTCGAGGCCGTCGACGACGATCAGGTAGACGTGTGGGGAGCGCGGTGCCGCCCCGATCGGAATCCGCGCGCACGAGATCGCCAGGCACGCGAGGAGGACGAGTCGGCCGCGCATCAGGCGCGTGTAGACCGTCGCCGGGCGAAAAGCTACAAGCCGGACGTGCCAGGGGGGCGCGGACCGGAGCCGGCCGTCATCGCGGGCGAGCGTCCGCTCGTCCTGGTCGCGCCGCACGGCGGTCGGCGCGATCCGGCGCGCCGACCGTGGGCTGGCGGACATCTCCGCATGAACGATCTCCACACCGCCGCGCTCACGGCCGAGCTCGCGGCGGCGACCGGGGCGGCCGCGGTCATCAACGACGACCACGATCGGAACGACGTCGACCTGAATCGCATCGTCGAGGCGCACGAGCGCGCGCCGCGCTTCCTCGAGAGGCTCGCCGACGTGCTGGACGGGGCGATCGCGCGACACGGCCGGGCCACGCTGCTCGCGATGCACGGCTGGAACGTCGTGCAGCCGGTCGTCGACCTCGGTCTCGGCTGCGCGCCGGGCGAGAACCCGTTCGTCGTCGGGCGGGCGGCGGCGGTGGCGCCGGCGTTTGCGGCGGGCGTCCTGCCGCGCTTCGTCGGCGCATGCGCCGCACGCGGCATCGTCGCGACCGTTGGTGCGCGCTATCCGGCACGCAACCGGGAGAACCTCCTCCAGCTCTTCACGCCGCGCTACCGGGACGACCCGCGCCCGCTCGTCCGCGGGCTCGCCGGGCTCGCCCCTCGGGTCGACGCGGTACAGCTCGAGCTCGGCATCGCGCTCCGCTGGCCGGGACCGTGGCGCGAGATGCTGCTCGCGGCGTGCGCCGAGGCGCTGCCGGCGCTCGTCGCACCGCCGGCCACTGCCCGTCCTCCGGACGCCGTCGCCGGCGCGGCGTCTCCCGTCGAGGCGCGCCGGCTCGAGTTCACGAGCCCGACCCTCTGCGGCCTCGTCGGCCTCGATCGGGGCCGCGGCGGCCGCCTCCTCCTCTTCCCGCCCGACGGCGGGCTCGTCCTCTTCACGGGCGAGCGGGTGGGGCTCGCGCCGGACGGGCTCGCGCTGCGCGGCGGGGAGGACGGCGGAGTGACCGTCCGCTTCCGCGGCCCGCTCCTCCGCTTCCCGGACACCACGCCGTTCCTCGACCTCGAGGCGGGCCTCGCGCGCGCACGCCTGGTCGACGCTACGGTCGAGCTCGCGTTCGTCCCCGACCATCGGCCGTCCGACGCGGGCGAGTTCGGCACGCTCACGGGACGCATCGTCGTCGACGGCATCGGGCAGCACCTCATGGGGCCGGCGTTCGTCGAGGACGCCTCGGCGTCCGGTCCCTGGCCTCGACTCCGCGCGGCGCTCCGCCTCCCCGACGGCGCGGGCCTCGCCGTGACGGTCCGGCTCGGGCACGACGCCGCGAGCGGCTTTCTCTGCCGCGACGGCGCGCACGTGCCGGTCGCGGCCGCGCGCGCGACCGTCGGACCGGCCCACGCGCCGCTCGAGACGCTCGCGCTCGAGGTCGACCTGGCCGACGGGAAGCACCTCCGCCTCGCGCCACGCGCAGTCCACCGCCTTCCCGTCGTCCGCGCGCGCGGCGCGGCGCCCGTCCGCATCGAGTTCGCGTCGTGCGAGCTCGACGGGGCCCGGACGGCACCCGCCGGGTGGGTAGAGATCGGAGGCCTCTAGCAGGGCGTCGTCAGGGTGCGAGCGCGGCGGGGCGCTTGAACGCGGTCCACCCGCGGTCGCAGGCGACGACCGCTCCGGTGAGGCCCGCCGCCTCGTCCGAGGCGAGGAACACCGCCACGTTCGCGACGTCCTCGGGCGGCTGGAGGCCGGTCGCGTGGTCCTTCGCGAAGGCGGCCCGCAGCGCGGGATCGTCAAAGATGATGCGGTTC
>CAZLYE010000410.1:0-3569 GCA_964562865.1 uncultured Binatia bacterium (SeqCode)
ACCGCCGCCGGCCCGAACGTCCGCTGGTCGAGGTTCGCGTGGTCCTCGGTCGGCGGCATGTCGCCCCACGGGTAGCGGCGCGCGACGCGCGTCTCGAGGTCCCACGCCGCGGCCTTCTCCCACTCCGCCTCCGTCGGGAGGCGCTTCCGGGCCCAGCGCGCGTACGCCGACGCCTCGTACCACGAGACGTGGACGACGGGTCGGTCGGGCACGAGCGGCCCCGTCCGCCCGAAGGCGCGCTCGCCCCACGTCCCGTCGGCGCGGCGGATCCACCGCGCGGGATGCGCGACACGCGCGTCCGCGAGCCAGAGCCAGCCCTCGTCGCTCCACAGCTCGCGACGGCGGTAGCCGCCGTCGGCGATGAAGGCGAGGTAGTCGGCGTTGGTCACGGGCGAGAGGTCGATCCGGTAGCGCGGCAGCTCGACCATGTGCGCCGGCCGCTCGTTGTCGTACGCGAAGCCGCGGTCGTCGGTCCCCATGACGAACGGGCCGGCCGGGATGACGGCGTACTCGGCGTCGATCACGACGCCGGCGGCGCGCGGCTCGACGCGGCGGCCGGGCTCGTAGTCGAGGCGCTCGATCAGCTGGATCGTCTGCAGGATCGTCTCCGTGTGCTGCGCCTCGTGCTGCGCGATCATCTTGTAGACGTAGCCGTCGGCGAGGAGCGGGTCGGACGGGTCGAAGTTCACCTGCGCGAGCTGGCGGCGCGTGCGGAGGCGGATCCCGTGCATGTAGCGCAGCGTCTCCTCGCGGCCGGGGAGCGGGAGGTCCTTCCGCGTCGAGCGCGGGTTCGCGACCGGGTCGTACATCCAGTCGAAGTCCTCGGTCACGGGCGCGCCCGGGTCGAGGGCGCGGATCGACCACTGCTCCTCGTAGTTGGCGATGTGACCGAGGTCCCAGACGATGGGGCTCATGATCGGGCTGTGCTGCTCGGTCAGCTGCTCGTCGCCGAGCGGCTCGATCAGCTCGAGCGTCCGGACCCGGGCGGCAGCGAGGTGGTTGCCGGCCGAGCTCTCGCGTCCCGCCGTCGCCGGACGCCGGTCGCGCATGCGGAGGAGGAGAAGTCCGAAGGCCTTCGCGGGATCGGTGAACACGCGCGCGGTCTCGAGCCCGAAGCGCGCGGCGTTCGCGGCGACCTCGTCCACCTGGAACTTCCTGCTGATCTCGGTGAGGATGGACTCGCCGCGCGCGATCCGGAAGCGCCGCCCGAGGTCCGGGAGCGCGATCACCTGCTCGCGGGCGAAGCGCCCGTAGATCTCGATGCGGTCGAGCTGGTCGTTGTAGAACGCGACGTGCTCGATCGCCTCGAGGTCGAGCCGGGTGCCGAGCTCGCGGTTCATGCGAGCGAAGAGGTTCTTCGTGAAGGCGGCGCTCCAGCCCGCCCGGTCGTTGTAGGCCGCCTCGAGCGTGCGCACGTCCTTCACGAGGTCGATGCCGACGAGGAAGTGGTCCCCCGGCGCGAGGCTCGCCGACACGCGGTCGAGGAAGTCGGCGGTCTCCTGCGGGTTCAGGTTGCCGATCGTGCTCCCGAGGAAGATGAGGATGAGCGGCGAGACCTCGCGGAGGAGAGGGAACGCCCGCTCGTACGACGCCGCGATGCCGCGGATCTCGAGGCGCGGGTGCTCGGCCGCGAGCGCGGCGCACGAGCGCCGGAGCATGCCCGTGCTGATGTCGACCGGCACGTAGCGGCCCTCGCGCCACGCCCGGAGGAGGTGCCGCGTCTTCACCGAGCTGCCCGACCCGAGCTCGACGAGCGTCGGCGCCGCGGCGAGCGCGCGGATCTCGCCGGCGTGCTCGGCCAGCAGCGCGGCCTCGGTCCGCGTCTGGTAGTACTCCGGCTGCTCGCAGATGCGCTCGAAGATCTCGCTGCCGGCTGTGTCGTAGAGGTAGCGGCAGTGCAGCCAGCGCGGGTGATCGGAGAGGCCGCGCACGACCGACTGCGCGAAGCCGTCGGCGGGCTCCTCGAGCGAGTCGATGGCGAGCTCGAAGCCCCGATGGCGCTCGCGTCGGAAGCCGGCGAGGGGGTCCGGCCGCGTCACCCCCTGGGAGCTAGACGGGCCGTCGTCCCAGGTCAACCCCGTCGCCGAGGGAGCGACGTCAGGCGAGCGCCTTCCGGATGGCGGCGCCCACCTCGGGGAGCTTTCGCTTCACGTTCCGCGGGAAGATCGTGTGCACGCTCCCCGCGCCGTCGCCCGCCCAGCGTGGCACGATGTGCACGTGGACGTGCGGGATCGTCTGTCCCGTCTCCTCGCCGTTGTTGATCCCGATCGTCGTGCCCGCGGCGCCGAGGGCCTCGCGCACGGGCCCGGCGAGCCGGACGACGGTCCGGAAGAGGGCGTCGGCCGCCGCCGGCTCCAGGTCCTCGACGCTCGCCGCGTGCGCACGCGGCACGACGAGGACGTGGCCGTCGGCGAGCGGCTGCACGTCGAGGAGGGCGACGACCTCCGACGTGCGCTCTACGACCTCGGCCGGGATCTCCCCGGCGACGATGCGACAGAAGATGCAGGCCATCTGGGCAACCTCCTCGCCCCGCCGATACCAGGCGGCAGCGCGGCGGGAAAGTGACTCAGCGGAGCGCCGCGAGGAGCTCGCGGGTCGCGCGCGCGACGTCCGGCGCGGCGAGGATCGCCCTGATCACGGCTGCACCTGCGGCGCCGGCGGCGCGGACCGCCGGGATGCGCGCCGCGGTGACGCCGCCGATCGCGAGAACGGGGATCGGCGCGGCGCGCACCGCCTCCGCGAGGCGCTCCGTCCCGACCTGCGCCTTTCCCGGCGTCTCCCATACCGGCCCGAAGAACGCGAAGTCGGCGCTGGCCGGTGCCTCGCCGGGCGCGTGGGTCGAGACGCCGATCAGCGCCTCCGGGCCCACGAGCCCGCGCGCCACGTCCACCGGCACCGAGCCGCCGCCGAGGTGCACGCCGTCGGCGCCGACGGCGATCGCGACGTCGATGCGGTCGTTGACGAAGAGGAGAGCGCCGGCCCGGGTCGTGGCGGCGCGCAGCTTCTCTGCGAGCGTGAGGAGCGGGCGTCCAGGCAGGTCCTTCTCTCGGAGCTGGACGGCCGGAAGCCCGGCGTCGAGCGCGGCGTCGACGACGGCGACGAGGTCCCGTCCACCCGTCGCGCGCCGGTCGGTCACGAGCACGAGCCGGGGCGGTGAGCGCACCGCCTAGCGGATCAGCCCATCGAGCGGGCTCGACGCCGTCGCGTGGAGCTTCGCCGGGATCCGTCCCGCGAGGAACGCCTTCCGCCCCGCCTCGACGGCGAGCCGCATCCCCTCCGCCATGAGGAGTGGGTCCTTCGCGCCGGCGATCGCGGTGTTCATCAGGACCGCGTCGCACCCGAGCTCGAGCGCCTCCGCGGCATGCGACGCCGTGCCGACGCCCGCGTCGACGATCACCGGGACGCGGCTCTGCTCGACGATGATGCGGAGGTTGAACGGGTTGCGGATGCCGAGCCCCGAGCCGATCGGCGCGGCGAGCGGCATGACCGCCGCGCAGCCGAGCTCCTCGAGCCGCCGGCATGCGACCGGGTCGTCGGTGACGTAGGGCAGGACCTGGAAGCCCTCCTTC
>CAZLYE010000411.1:0-5690 GCA_964562865.1 uncultured Binatia bacterium (SeqCode)
CTCCTGCTCGCCATCAACCCGGGCTGGGGTGGCCAGAAGTTCCTGCCCGCGACCATGGGCCGGATCGCGAGCGCACGCCGCCTGCTCGACGGCGCCGGGGGGCGGGTCCTCCTCGCGGTCGACGGGGGCATCACGCGCGACAACGTCGGCCGGCTGGCCGGCGCCGGCGTGGACGTCGTGGTGACCGGCAGCGCGGTGTTCGACGGCAAGGCGCCCGCCGAGAACGCGCGCGCCATGCTGGCGGCGCTGCGCGCCGCCTGAGGCGGGATGCGCTCGCGCTGGTCGGACGCCGACGCCGCGGCCGCGGTCGCCCGTCTCGGCGCACGCTGGGGCGAGGACCTCGCGCTCCGGGTCTACACCAGCCGGCTCCTCGGCGCCGACGATGCGCTCGTCCTCCACGGCGGCGGCAACACCTCCGTGAAGGGCACCTTCGTGAACCGTCTCGGCGAGACGATCCCCGCCCTCTGGGTGAAGGCGTCGGGCCACGACCTCGCGACGATCGAGCCCGCGGGGCTCCCCGGCCTCGACCTCGGCTACCTCCGGAAGCTCCGCGCCCTCGACGCCCTCGACGACGAGGCGATGGCGAACGAGCTCCGCACGCACCTGTTCGACGCGCGGAGCGCCACCCCGTCCCTCGAGACGCTCGTGCACGCGTTCCTGCCCGAGAAGTTCCTCGACCACACCCACGCCGACGCGATCCTCGCGCTCACGAACCAGGCGGCCGGGGAGACGGTCGTGCGCGACGCGCTCGGCGACGACGTGATCGTGCTCGGCTACGTCCGTCCCGGCTTCCAGCTGGCGAAGGCGGTCGCGGACGCCCGCGAGGCGAACCCTGGGCGTCGGGCGATGGTGTGGATGCGCCACGGCATCCTCACCTGGGGGCCGACGGCCCGCGCGTCGTACGAGGCGATGATCGAGGTCGTGACGCGCGCCGAGGAGTACCTCGCGCGGAGGGCACGCACGGCGGCGGCGACACCCGCGGCGGCGGCCGTCGCGACGGCGCGCGCCCGCGTCCGCGAGGTGGCGCCGGTGCTCCGGGGATGCCTCGCCGAGCCGACCGGGGATGCCGACCGGCCGCATCGCCGGGTGATTCTGCTGCCGCTCGCCACGCCCGACGCGCTCGCGTTCGTCGACGGCGCCCGGGCGCAGGCGCTCGCGCTGACACCGCCGCTCACGTCGGATCACCTGATCCGCACGAAGGCGTTCCCGCTGTGGATCGACGCGCCGGCGTGGGATGACGCCGCACGGCTCGCCGAGCAGGTGCGCGAGGCGGTCCGGCGCTATGCGGCCGAGTACCGCGCGTACCTCGAGCGCCACGCGGCGCGGCTTCCGGAGGGGCTCGGGCACTTCGACGCCGTACCGCGCGTCGTTCTCCTGCCGGGCCTCGGCGCTTTCTGCGCGGGCCACGACCTCCGGGCGGCGACGGTCGCACGCGACATCACCGCGCACACGCTCGCCGTGAAGGCCCGGGTGGCGGCGATGGGCACCTACGAGGGGCTCCCCGAGGCCGAGCTCTTCGACATGGAGTACCACAGCTTCCAGCACGCGAAGGTCCAGGCAGGCGGCGCGCCGCTCGCCGACGAGGTGGCGATCGTCACCGGCGCGGCGGGGGCGATCGGCTCCGGCATCTGCCAGGCCCTCCTCGAGCAGGGCTGCAACGTCGCCGCGACCGACCTTCCCGGGAAGGCGCTCGACGAGCTCGTCGCCGAGCTCGGTGCCACGTTCGGCGCGCGCGTGTGCGGCGTGCCTCTCGACGTGACCGACGCGCAGTCCGTCGCCGACGCCTTCGGGACCGTCGCGGGAACGTGGGGCGGGGTGGACCTGGTCGTCGTCAACGCGGGGCTCGCGCACGTCGCGGGCCTCGCCGACCTGGACATCGAGGCATTCCGCCGGCTCGAGAGCGTGAACGTCGAGGGCGCGCTCCTCGTGATGGCGGAGGGCGCGCGCCACATGAGGCGTCAGGGCACCGGCGGAGACATCGTGCTCGTGTCGACGAAAAACGTCTTCGCGCCCGGTGCGAAATTCGGCGCGTACAGCGCCACGAAGGCCGCGGCGCACCAGCTGGCGCGCATCGCGAGCCTCGAGCTCGCGGAGATCGACGTGCGCGTCAACATGGTGGCGCCGGACGCGGTGTTCTCCCACGAGACGCGCCGCTCGGGTCTCTGGGCGGCGGTCGGGCCGGACCGGATGCGGGCGCGCGGGCTCGACGAGGCCGGGCTCGAGGAATACTACCGCAGCCGGAATCTCCTGAAGGCACGCATCTCCGCCCGCCACGTCGGACGGGCGGTCCTCTTCTTCGCGACGCGCCAGACCCCGACGACCGGCGCGACGATCCCGGTGGACGGCGGGCTGCCGGACGCGACCCCCCGCTGACCTCCGGCCGCATCATGGCGTCGGATCGCTTCGCGAACGGCAGCGAGCCGGCCCTCACGCGCCGCGAGCTGCTCGCATCGGGTCTTCTCCTCGGCGCGAGACGCGCTTCGGCGCCGAGGTGCCGAACCTGTCGGCGTGGCGGCGTGCGACGTGCGGCGACCTGACGAGCGCGCTTAACTTCGCGGCGCCGGATCCCTCCGTGCCGCGGCTCCCTCGCGTTCCACCGCCCGACGGCACGGGAGACTGCACCGACATGCTCGCGACCTATCCCACGACGACGCACGCGCCGTCGCAGCCGCGAAGGCGCCCGCGCCGCCCGAGCGGGCCCGTCACCGCGGGGAGCTGAGCGGAGCCGTCACGCCGGCGGGTCGGCCCCGAAGCGCGCGAATACCGGCTGCAGCTCCTTCCATCGCTCGCCGCTCGCGCCGGCGCCGTGGGTCTCGAGGTACGCCCAGCCCCATCGATAGGTGCCGAAGAGCGACGCGAGGTCCGAGAGGTACCGGCCGCGACCGGGAGCCCACGGCACGCAGCCGAACTCGTCGATCAGGACGGGCACCCGGTACCGGACCTGGAAGTCCCTGAGGGCGTGCACCGCCTTCGTGAGCGCAGCCTCGTCCCAGAATCGGCTCTCGATCGGGCCGGGATAGACCAGATCGGTCGCGCGGTGACCGAGCCCCTGGTGCGTGTATGCGGACGGCATGGAGACGTTGGCCGCGTAGACGATCCTCGGGTCGTCGAGCGGGGCGAAGTTCCGGTACCCGGTGAGAAGCCCTCCCGGGCCGGGCGTCACGACGATCCAGCGGCCGGCGTCGTGTCGACGTATCTCGGCGACGATGCGGCGGAGGAGCGACGGCCACGCCTCGGGGATCGTCGGGCGATTCCCCTCGAGCACGAACGGCTTCGGCAGGACCTCGTAGCCGCCGAGCTCCCCGCCTCGCTCCCGGAAGTGCTCGGCGAGCTGCCCGGCGAGGCGAACCACCTCGGTCAGGTTCTCGCTGCTCTTCCAGAACTCGGCCGAGGTTTCGGTGACGCCGTCCTCCGGATCGAGCGGCACCTGGTTCAGGGCCACGGTGGCAACGACGCCGGCCGTCCGGCAGGCCTCGAGCATCGCGTCGGCCCACTCGAGGCTCGCCGACCACGCCGCTTCGGCCGACAGCTGCTTCCGCTCCGCCACGGTGCGGCCGTCGAGCGTCAGACGGACGTAGTTGAAGTGGGGACCGAGCAGCGTGACGAGCGTGCCGACGTCGGCCGGCGCGGCGTTGCCCGCGGCCGTGAACGTGACGCCGCGCCACGGCCAGCGCGGCGGGCCCGAGGTGTTGCGGGGAGCCGCCTCGGCCGGCGCCGACTCCGCCGCCTTCGGCGATCCCGAGGCCGCGGACCGCGCCTGGTTGGCCGCTGGCGCGACGATCGCGGCTCGTCGCCGCGACTGGAGCACGACGCCGGCGAGCACGCTCGCCCCCACCAGGAACACGACGAGGAGAACGGGCTCCAGGCGAGGTCGCCGGACGGTGGGCCGCACCTCTTCCCGCGACGCTCGATGGACGCCGCCCGCCGGGCTCGCGAGCTCCTCGGGATGCTCCACGAGCCAGGCGTAGGCGGCGTTCACCTGCTTCAGGTTCTCTTCCGCCTTGGTCTGGAGCCGCGGATGGTGCGCGAACCGATCGGGGTGCCAGACGTTGACGAGGTCGCGATACGCCTGCTTGATGTCCGCAAGCGACGCGCCGGGAGTCAGGCCGAGGATCGCGAGATACCGGGCGGCTTCCTCGTCGGCCAACGGTCGAAACTCCTGGGGGCGTCCATCACGCCACGGATCCGTCTCTGCCGTCGGCGGACTACAGTGAGCTGACCGCCGAGGTCAAGCCGCTCGGTGCGCTCGGGCGAGGAGTCGAGGCGGACCGCGGCGCCGCTACAGGGTCTGGGCCAGTAGCAGGGCCCGGGTCCGCGTGTCGTCGAGGACGCCGGCGAGCACGTTCGCGCAGTCGAGGGGCAGGACGCCGCGCTTCTGCGCCCGCTGCGTCTCCTTCAGCGCCGGGCCGATCTCCTGCACCGCCTGGTGGACCAGACTCCGAGCACGGCGGTGATTCTTCATCAGCGAAGCGCGCGCAACGAGCTTGCACGCCTTTGTAAAGCGGCGCGCGACGGCGCGGGGTGGCGGCGTCGAGCCGCAGCTCGCCGTCGCGAGGGTCTGCACGCAGAGGCAGGCGATGCCCGGGAAGCCCTCGATCGGCGGATACTGGCAGCCGATCACCGGGTCGCACGTGCTGGTCGAGCACTCGCCGCCGTTGTTGCAGACGAGGGGCGCCCCCGCCGTGCAGGTGCCCGTCTGGCAGGTCTCGGCGCCGTTGCAGAGATTCTGGTCGGGACACGCCGTGCCGTCGGGTACCGGCGCGTGCTGGCAGCCGGCCACGGGGTCGCACGTGTCGGTGGTGCAGATGTTCCCGTCGTCACAGGCGTACGTGAACACGCAGCCGGCCACGGGGTCGCACGAGTCGGTCGTGCAGGGGTTGCCGTCGTTGCAGACGAGCGGCGTGCCCGGTACGCACGTGCCGGCCTGGCAGGTCTCGGTGCCGTTGCAGAGGTTCTGGTCGGAGCAGGAGGTGCCGTCCGGAAGCGCCGTGTGCTGGCAGCCCGTCGCGGGCGTGCAGGTGTCGACGGTGCAGGGGTTCCCGTCGTCACACGGGCCCGGGGCGGTGATCGTCCTCAGCGCGTCGAGGCGTCCCGCGCCCGAGACGTCGTCGAGCCCGAGCGCGAGGATGTCGTCGGCACCGCTCCTGAGCGTCTGCTGGACCTGCGCGGGCGTGAGGCACGAGTTCTTCGAGAGCAGGAGCGCCGCGACCGCCGCCGAGTGGGGCGCAGCCGCCGAGGTGCCGAAGAACGGACGGAAGCAGACGGCCGGAGACGGGCAGACCGACGTCGTCACGCCGTCGAACCCCGATATGTCGGGCTTCGTACGCGTCTCGGGAGGGAAGAAGAGCGTCACGGGCCCCTCGGAGCTGAAGGGCTCGACGTGATCGAGCGCGGCGTCGTGCACGTCGATGGCGGCGACCGTCACGACCTCGTTGAGCGCGGGATGGCCGAAGATGCTCCCGGCGGCGGTCACGTACTGCTCACTGGACGTGCCCGGACAGACGAGGCCCATGAGGCGAGGGGACGCGTTCACGCGCTTGATGCGGACCCCGACGTGCGCCGTGGTGCCGCCCCGATTCTGGAGCGGGGCGAGCTCCTCGAGAGGGTTCTGGCTTCCATTCTGGACGTTGTTGCTGGACTCAAGTACCGCCGGGGGATTCACGTCGAGGTTCCATATCTCGAGGTCGTAG
>CAZLYE010000412.1:0-4803 GCA_964562865.1 uncultured Binatia bacterium (SeqCode)
AGGAAGTCCGCGACGGCGGCCGCCACCTCGGTCTCGCGCCCCCCGAGGAAGTGGTCGGCGCCGCGAATGATCCGCCTCCCGATCCGCGCCGGGAGCTGCCCGAGCCGCGCGCCGTCGCAGAACTGGTCGCGGTCGCCGACCACCACGTCGACGGGCACGGCGAGCGCGTCGAGGAAGCTCCAGTCGAGGAACGCGAGCGGGGGGCCGATCGCGACGATCCGCCTTGCCGGGCAGCCGTCCGCCGCGGCGCGGAGCGCCGCCCAGGCGCCGAAGGAGTAGCCGACGAGCGCGAGCGGCGCGCCGGCGATGAGCCGCGCCGCGAGCGCGTCGAACGCCGCGCGCACGTCCGTCACCTCCGCCTCGCCGCCGCCGGAGACGCCCGTGCTCCGGCCGACGCCGCCGAAGTTGAAGCGCAGCACGGCGACGCCCGCCGCCACCAGCGCCGCGGTGGCCGCGACGACGACGGCGTTCTCCATGTCGCCGCCGTACTGCGGGTGCGGATGGCACACGACGGTGCCCGCGCGCGGCGGGCCCGCCGGGAGGGCGAGGTCCGCCTCGAGCACGCGGGGCGGACGTCCGATCGCGAGCGCGCTCATCGGCGGAGGCGGAGCCAGCGCTCGAAGAGCGCCTTCACGCCCGGCGTGAGTCGCAGCCGCTGCTGCGCGTCGGCGAGGCGCTTCAGCACCTCGGCCTGCGTCGGGTACGGATGGATCGTCCCCCCGATCGCCGCGAGGGGCAGGCCCGCCGTCATGGCGAGGACGACCTCGCCGATCATCTCGCCCGCGTGTGCGGCGACCAGGGTCGCGCCGAGGATGTGCCCCCGCCGTCGGTCGACGTGGACGCGGGCGAAGCCGTCCGTCTCGCCGTCGAGGACGGCGCGGTCGACGGCGTCGAGCCCGACGGTGAGCGTCAGGACGTCGCCGCTGCGTCGCCCGGCCTCGTCGGCACCGATGCCCACGTGCGCCACCTCCGGGTCCGTGTACGTGCACCACGGGACGACGAGGGCGCTCGCCCGCTTCCGCCCGAGGAAGAGCGCGTTCTGCACCACGATGCGCGCCATGGCGTCGGCGGCGTGCGTGAACTTCCAGGGCGAGCAGACGTCGCCCGCGGCGTACACGCGGCGGTTGGTCGTGCGCAGGCGGTCGTCGACGACGACGCCGGTCGCATCGTGGCGGATGCCGGCCTCCTCGAGCCCGAGCCCCTCGACGTTCGGCGCGCGCCCCACCGCCACGAGGAGCTCGTCCCCGACCGCCTCCTCCGCGCGCCCGCCGCGCTCGAAGACGACGACCTTCGCGCCGTCGCGCCGCTCGACGCGCGCGATCCTGGCACCGAGCGCGAGGCCGATCCCCTCGCGCGCGAACCGC
Organism: uncultured Binatia bacterium (SeqCode); assembly: GCA_964562865.1. Classification (GTDB taxonomy): domain Bacteria; phylum Desulfobacterota; class Binatia; order DP-6; family DP-6; genus CAZLYE01. The sequence continues at coordinate 1,365 of CAZLYE010000412.1, forward strand.
GCGTCGAGCACCCGGGCGGCGTCCGGGTCGTCGCGCGGGAGGAGACGCGGATCGAGGCTCACGATCGTCACCGCGCTCCCGAGGCGCCGGAACGCCTGCGCGAGCTCGCAGCCGATCGGCCCCGCGCCGATCACGACCAGCCGGCGCGGCGGCGCGGTGAGCGAGAAGACCGTCTCGTTGGTGAGGAATCCGGCCTCGGCGAGGCCGGGGACCGGCAGCCCCGTCGCGCGCGCCCCGGTCGCGACCACGGCGCGCGCGAACGTGAGCCGCCGGTCGCCGACCAGGACGGCGTCGGAAGCAACGAAGCGCGCGTCGCCGAGGTAGACGTCGACGCCGAGCCCCCGGAAGCGCTCCGCCGAGTCGTTGAGGGAGAGCCCCGCGCGGAGACGTCGCATGCGCGCCATCGCCGCGCCGAAGTCCACGCGCACGCCGTCCGCCGTCACGCCGAACTCCGGCGCGTCCCCCACGGTGCGCGCGACGCGGGCCGCGCGCAGCACGCTCTTCGACGGCACGCAGCCGAAGTTGAGGCAGTCGCCGCCCATCAGGTGCCGCTCGACGAGCGCGACGCGTGCCCCGAGCCCCGCCGCTCCCGCCGCCGCCACCAGCCCCGCCGTCCCCGCCCCGACCACGACCAGGTTGTACCGCCCGCCCGGCGAAGGCTCCGCCCACGCCGCCGGATGCACCTTCTCCACGAGCGCCCGGTTCGCCTCGTCATCGGGAAGGATCAGGCCCTGCGGGCGCCCGCCGCTCACGACGGCCCCGCCGGTGATCGCGCACGCCGCGCGTACGGGGCGCGGGGCGCGGGGGACCTCCGCGCGGCGCCTATGAGGCCGCGAGTGCGAAGGGCGTTCCGCAACGGGACGCGCAGCGCGGCCGAATCGAAGCCGCGCGGGGGTCCCCCGCGCCCCGTCGGCGGACCTCCGGTTCCGAGTTCCCCGGCCCTAGAGACCGTCCCCGCGCCGCCACAGGACGACCCCGAGCAACGCCATCCACGCGAGCAGCAGCGACCCCGCCCACGTGTTGATCGTCATCGCGAGCCCCGAGAACCCGCGGTGGGCGATCACGACGCCCGCGACCGTCGTCGGCACGCCGCCCACGAGGGCGAGCGCGCCGAGCCACCGCGGCTCCGTGTCCTCGCGCAGGGCGAGGCCGCACGCCGTGACCGCGAGCCCCAGCACGATGCTGAGCATGCTCGCGAGGCCGATCTCGATCTGGCGGACGGCGAACGCGGCCCGGAACGCGGCGTCCTTCTCGGGAGGCGGCGCGGCGGCCCACGCATCCACCATCCTCTTGAGCGCGACGTCATCCACCGCCTGCAGCGCCGCCGTGATGGCGAGCGACGCGACCGCACCCGCGGCGGCGATCCGCGCCCAGGCCGTCGCGCCCCGGGACTCGAGCCCCCGCGTGACCACGAGCAGCGCGGCGACCATCAGCATCATGCCCGCGAGCTGCACGAGATGGCTCGCGACCCACGTCCCGCTCGCGGCGTACTCCGTGAACGCCGCCACGGCGTCGTTCGGGTCGGCGTCCATCGGATGGAGGTACGTCCCGACGAGCAGCAGCGCGCTGCCCGCGATCGCGCACGTCGCCCCCACCCTCGCGGCGCTGGAGCGCATGCCTCAGAGCCAGGCGTAGCCGCGGCGGAGGACGTCGGCGCCGTCGCGCTCGACGAGGTCGCCGTGGGCGAGGACGATGCGCGCCGGGTTCCAGGCGAGCATGCGGTCGATCTGGGCGCGTGCGGCGGCCCGATCGCGGATGAGGACGCGCTCGAACAGCGTCGGCCCCGGCTGCCAGTTCCCCATCGCTCGGGCCACGTAGCGCGTGAGGCGGGACGGGTGGTTCGCCAGGTTGAAGACCGCGTCGGCACAGACGAGCGTCCGGCTCGGACGGTGGAAGAAGACGACCTCGTTCTCGAAGGGGCGCGCGCCGAAGAACACCTGATCGAGCTCACCGCGCCATTCCCTCTCCGGCTCGTCCCCGAGCACGCGGTGCCACCCGAGGTCGCGACGCTTCCGCTCGAGCCCGGGGCACGCGCAGAAGATCGCGTCGGGGTAGGCGCGCATCCACTCGCCGACGGACAGATGGTGGAAGAGGCTCGGCGCGACGACCGCCTTCACGCGCCCGAGGCGATCGACCGCCTCCCTCGTGCCGCCGTCGAGCGGGATCGGGGAGTGGACGAACAGCGCGCCGTCCCCGAGTCGGACGACGGTCATCCGCGTGCCGGTCTCGACTCCGTAGAACCGAAGGGACCGCGCCTCGCTCCAGAGGCCGTCGGCTATCGGTTCCAGCATGGTCCCCTCACCCGCGCACGGCCGCGGCGAACGCCTCGAGCTCGCGCGCGACGTCCGGGCCGGCGGGCTGGTACGCGATCTCGGTCGCGCCCTGCGACTCGAGCAGCGCCGCGCGCTCCCGCCAGCCGGCGCGCGTGAGCGCCAGCCCCTGCCGGACGAGCAGCTCGCCCGTGACGAACGGCCGGTCGCGCTCGTTGACCGCGATCAGGTGGCGGTCGTGGAGGGCCAGGTGCCGCACGCGGGGCGGCACGGACGCGTACGCCGCCGCCCACTCGTCGCCGCGGGGCACGAGGTCGAGCAGCCGGTTCTCGAGCGCGTAGTGGAACGCGACCGCCGCGCCGTGGCCCGCCGCGGCGAGCGCGCGCGCCGAGCCCGCGTCCTCGCCGTCGTCCAGCACGGTGCCGAGCGTCAGCACGACGCTCCGGCGGAATCCCGGGATCGGCACGACCGCGCCGAACACGCCGTCGCCCACCTCGTGCGCCGCCGCGACGCCCTTCGGACCGGCGGCCGCGATCACGAACGGGACGTCGATCGGGCGCGCTGCCCCGTGGCCCTCGGGATGGAGCATGCGCATCACCCCGCCCTCCCACTCCACCTCCTCGCCGCGGAGGAGCGCGCGGAGGACGCGGACGTACTCGGACACCCACGTCCAGCGGAGCGGACGCCGTCCCATCGTGAGGCGGCCCGTGAAGCCCGATCCGACTGCGATCACCACGCGCTCCCGCCCCGCGATCGAGACGAGCGTCGCGATCGCGGAGGCGTTCACCATCGGATGCCGGAGGCTCGGGACGAGCACGCCCGGGCCGAGGCCGATGCGCGTCGTGCGCTCGGCGGCTCGGCAGAGTGCCACCCAGACGTCGGGGTAGAGGGCGGGCGAGTCGTAGAACCATGCGCGCGCGTAGCCGAGGTCCTCGGCGATCCGCGCGTGCACGTGGCTCTCGGCCGAGGTCGCGAACGCACAGGAGAGCGTGGGCGCCATGGGTTCACCTCCGCGTCATGTCGTTGTGAGCGCGCGGACGAACGCCTCGGGCTCCTCCGGCGTGACGAGCCAGGGGCGTTCGGGGCCGCGCTCGATCCACACGAAGCGATCCGTCCGGGAGACGTACATCTGCACGATCCCGCGCCGCGCGGTCCACAGCCAGCCGAAT
>CAZLYE010000413.1:0-4452 GCA_964562865.1 uncultured Binatia bacterium (SeqCode)
GCGACGCCGTCGCGCACGAGCCGGCTGAGGACCTCCTCCGACGGCTCGACCGGGTCGATGCAGAGGTTCCCCTCCGGATGGTCGACGAGGTAGCCGTTGAAGTTGTAGCGGTGTGGCTCCGAGAACCACGACCACGTGAGGATGCCGTCGACGATCTCGTGCATGGCTCCCACTATGCCACGACCTCGGGCGCCGTGAACCCCTCGACGCCGGTGGGGATGGCCGCTGCCCACCGCCCCGTCGCGCCGGGGCACGCCGTCGGCTAGGGTCGGGGCATGGGTCGCGAGACGCTCGAGCCCCACGAGCTGGTCGAGCCGGACGAGGAGGAGGCCGGCGCGCGCCGCGGGATCTCGGGCCGCGTCGCCGTGACCGCGGCGATCCTCGCGGTGCTGGCGTCGCTCTCGATGCTCCAGTCGGAGCGGGCGGCGTCCGAGAGCCTCTTCGCCAAGAACGACGCCGTCCTCGCCCAGAGCCGGGCGTCCGACGAATGGGCCTTCCGGCAGGCGAAGTCGATCAAGCTCCGCCTCCAGGAGCTCGGGTCCGGTGCGCCCGCCGAGGCCGAGCGCCAGCGGGCCGAGATCGCGGCGAGCGAGGAGCGCGCCCGCGAGGCCGAGCGGGCGCGCGACGAGGCGAACCGTCACGCCGCCGAGCGATTCGAGCAGCAGCACCGCTTCGCCGTCGGCACGAGCCTCCTCCAGATCGCGATCGTGCTCCAGACGGTCGCCGCCGTGCTCAGGCGCACGAGCGTCTGGTGGGTCGGGATCGCCATCGGCGCCGCCGGCGTGCTCGCCTTCGCGAACGGCTTTCTCGCGCTCGTCTGAACGCTAGGAGGCGGCCAGCTCGCGGGCCGCGAAGATCGTCCCCTCGGTCACCACCTCCTCGCCGACGTGGAGCCCGGAGAGCACCTGCACGTCGCCCGCGAGCTCGGCCCCCACCTCCACCGGGCGCGACTCGAGGGAGCCGTCGGGGTGCCGGACGAGGACGCGATAGCGGTTGCCGTCGGAGAGGAGCGCTGTGGCGGGCACGGCGAGCAGGCGGAGCCCGGGCGGCGCCTTCAGCGTCACCCGCGCGAACATGGCAGGCTTCAGCTGACGCTCGGGGTTCGGGACGATGCACCGGACCGGGACGGTGCGGGTCGCCTCCTCGATGACGTCGCCCACCGCCGCGATGGTGCCCGGGAACTCCTGCCCGTACGCGTCCACGCGCACGCCGATCTCCTGTCCGGCGTGGACGAGGGGCAGCTGGCGCTCCGGCAGGCGCAGGACCACCCGCACGCGGGAGAGGTCGGAGACAACCACGAGCGGGTCCCCGCCCTCCGCACTCGCCTCGAGACCGACGAGCGCCTTTCGCTCCACCACCGTGCCGGCGAGCGGGGACCGGAGGAGATAGCGGCTCGACCGCTCGCCGGACGCGACGTGGAGCCGCTCGAGCTGCGCCTGCGCGCGCTCGTAGTCGGCCACCGCCTTGTGCGCCTCCTCCCTGGCCTGCTCGTAGTCCTTCTCCGCGATCGCCCGCGCGGCGTGGAGGCGCTCGGCGCGCTCGGCGGCCGTCCGCGCGAGGCGCTCGTCGGCCTGGGCGCGCACGTACTCCGCCTGCGCGCTCTTCACCTCGGGGCTCTCGAGGGCCAGGAGCGGCTGGTCGGCGTCGACGCGGTCGCCCACCTGGACCAGCAGCTCCACGACCCGGCCGGGCACCGGCGCGCTGACGCGTGCCGTCCGCTCCTCGTCGAACTCGATCGTGCCGTTCAGGTCCGCGATCGTCGACGCCTCGATCTCGCCGACCGCCGCGAACTTGAGGAAGCCGAGCTGTGCGGGGGTCAGGCGATGCTCGGCGGCCGCGGCCGACTCGACCGCCTCGTGGTGGCCGCAGGCCGTCAGGGCGAGCAGGAGCGTCGTGAGCAGGGACCAACCGAGCCTCATGGCGATGCCTCCAGGGCGGCCGCCCTCGTCAGGTCGAAGGCGGCGACGTTCGCGTCGCGCAGCGCGTCGAGGTGATCGCGCTGGGTCTGGATGAAAGTGCGTTCGGCTTCCAGGAACTCGAGCACCGAGACCGCGCCCTCGCGGAACGACGCCTCCGCGGCGCGGCGCGCCTCCTCGGCCTGGCGCAGGAAGGCGCTCTCGAAGCGCTCGACCTGCGCCCGCGCGACGGTGTAGCTCGTCGCGGCCGCACGGATCTCCTGCGGGATCTCGAGCCGCAGCTGGTCGACCTCGTGTCGGGCGATGAGCGCCTCGGCCTCGGCGCGCACGAAGTCGACCGGATTGCGGTCGAAGACGGGGAGCGGCACCGAGAACGTCGTGCCGAGCTGGTTCGCGAGATCGCCCGACACCAGGAACTCGCTGTGCGTGTACTGGAGGCCGACCGTCACGTTCGGCAGGCGCTGGGCGCGCGCGAGCCGGAGCGCCGCCTCGGCCGCCTCGCGCGAGCGCTCCGCGGCACGGAGATCCGGACGGCGCGCGAGCGCCTCGTCGACGAGGCGGTCGACGTCGTCGCGCACGGTGGGAAGCGTGAGGGTCCCGACGGGGTCCACGTCCCGCGCCGCGATTCCGAGCAGCGGGAGCAGCGCGGCCACGGCGGCGCGGCGGTCGACCTCGGCGTCGGCCACCTCGTGCTCGAAGCCCCGTTGCTCGAGCGCGATCTTGTCGAACTCCGCCGGCGAGATGTCACCCTCGCGCGCCCGTGCCTCGCTCACGCGCACGGTCTCCCGGTAGCGATCGAGGTTCTCGCGGGCGAGGTTGAGCCGCTCTCGCGCCTCGAGGAGGGCGACGAACCGCGAACGGACCTCGAAGGTGAGCCGCCGGTCCAGATCCGCGGCCGTGGCCTCGGCCGCGGCCTGCCGGCCCGTCGCCGCGTCGATCTTCGCGCTGCGCTTGCCCCACATCGGGATCTCCTGCGCGACGCCGACGTTCGCGGTCACCGTCTCGCCCACGCTGAGCCCGGGAGGATTGGTCTGGCCGAGGGGGAAGTTGCCGACGCCACCCGACAGGACCGGATTCGGCAGCAGGCGCGCGGAGATCGTGTCGCCGCGCGCCGCCTGTGCCTGCAGCACGCCCGCCAGCAGCTCGGGGCTCTGCCGGTGCAGGAGCGCGAGCGCGTCGTCCAGCGTCACCCGCGCGACGTCCTCGCCGCGGGCGGCGGAGCTGGCAGCGAGCACGAGCGCGGCCACGAGTCGTCCGCCCTTCACCGCGCCCGTTCCCGGCGCATGACCCGCCTCATGCCACCTCCGCCGCCGGCATCGCGGCCTCGCGCACCAGCTGGGGCTCCCGCCGGGCTCCGCGGTCCGAGAGGAACATCGCATAGAGAACCGGGAGAACTAGCACGGTCAGCAGCGTCGCCGATACGAGGCCCCCGATCACCACGACGGCGAGCGGGCGCTGCGTCTCGGACCCCATCTCGCTCGAGAGCGCGGCCGGGAGGAGCCCGAGCGCCGCGAGGAAGGCCGTCATCAGGACGGCCCGCAGCCGGCCGGTCGCGCCCGCCTCCACCGCCGCGCGGAGCCCGAGCCCCTCGCTGCGGAACCCGTTGATCTGCGACACGAGGACCACGCCGTTCAGGACGACCTGGCCCATGAGCGCGATGAAGCCGATGCACGCCGCGACGCTCAGGTTGAGCCCGGCGACGTCGAGCCCGATGACGCCCCCGACCAGGGCGAACGGGATCGTGGCGAGGATCAGGAGCGCGCAGGGCAGCGAGCCGAAGGTGCGGAAGAGGATCACCAGGATGAGCGCGATCGAGACCGGGATGATCACTGCGAGCCGCGCCATGGCCCGCCGCTGGTTCTCGAACTCGCCGCCCCACGTGACGAACGAGTTCGGCGGCAGCTTCACCGACTCCGCCACGCGGCGCTGCGCCTCGGCGACGAAGCCGCCGAGGTCGCGGCCGCGCACGTTGCACCGGACGCCGACGAACCGCATGTTCGCCTCACGCGTGATCGACGACTGGCCGGGCGCCACCTCGACGCGGGCGAGCTGGGCGAGCGGCACCTGCGCGCCGTCCGGGGTCGCGACCGGGATGTCGGGGAGGCGATCGAGGGAGGCCCGGGCGGCCTCGGCGAACCGCACGACGACGTCGAAGTGCCGCTCTCCCTCCCACAGCGTGGTCGCCGCCTTGCCTCCGATCGCGGTCTCGATGACGTCCTGCACGTCGGCGATCGTGAGGCCGTAGCGTGCGATCGCCTTCCGGTCGACGACGATGTGGACCTGGGGGAGCGCCGCGGACTGGACGACCGCCAGATCCGCCACGCCAGGCACCTTCTCGAGCACGCGCTTGATGTCCTCGGCACCGCGCGACATGCCGTCGAGGTCGTCCCCGAACAGCTTGATCGCGATCTGGCCGTTCATGCCCGAGATGTTCTCCTCGATGTTGTCCTTGATCGGCTGCGAGAAGTTGAACTCGATGCCCGGGATCTCGGCGAAGCGGGAGCGCATGGCGGTGACGAGGCCGTCGGCCGAAATG
>CAZLYE010000414.1:0-2917 GCA_964562865.1 uncultured Binatia bacterium (SeqCode)
GGCGACGGCCCGGCGCCGCTCAGCGCGCATGACGGCGTCCCCCGGCCACTCCCTGCATACCGCCGAGCGAGAACTCCGTGATGTGCCGCGCGAGCCGCCTGGCGAACCCCCGCGGGTACGCGGGCACGCCGAGCATCCGGAGCGTCGCCGGCATCGTGAAGCGGTAGAAGAGCGCCTGGCCCGTGATGCTGAAGACACACCGCTCGACGGCGCCGCGGTCGAGCCCGGGCTCGAGGTGCGCGGCGATCTCCCGCATCTCGCCCATCATCGGCTCGATGAATTCCGCGACGATGGTGGGGAGTGCCTCGCTCGGGTCGCACATCTCCCGGAGCATGAGGGTCCCGGCCACGCCCGGGGGCGGTCCGATCAGCAGGTCCAGCATCACGTTGACGCGTGCGCGGAGGAGCGCGACCAGCTCGCGCCGCGACATCCGGTCGAGCTGTGCCGCAGGCTGGCTCGCGCCGCGCACGCGGAGCTCGGTCCGGATCGCCGCGAACTGGGCGCGGAGGACCTCCAGGTAGAGGGACCGCTTCGAGCCATAGTGGTAGTTGCCCGCGGCGACGTTGACGCCGGCGCGCGCGGCGATGTCGCGGACCGTCGTGCCGTGGAAGCCACGCTCCGCGAACAGGTCGCCGGCCGCGGCGAGGAGCCGGTCCTTGGTGGCCTGCACCAACAAACGCTTAAAACAACCGTTTCAAAGACGCAAGGCGACGGCGTCCAAAGTTCGCCGCCGACCGTCACGAATCGGCCGCTTTCACGCGCTCTGCCGCGGCCGACCGGAGGCCGGACGCCACGGCGTCCGCCGATGCATTCGCCGTCCCGTCGCACCGTTACGCGTCGGAGGGCGGTCCGGAGGTCCCGCGGGCAAGCGGCTTGCTGAAGGGGCCCGGGATGCGATCGAGACCGGCCCTCCTCGTGGCGACCGCTCTGCTGGGTGGCTGCACCGTCGCCCGGCACGGCGCCCTCCCGCCGCTCGCGGCGAGCGAGCCCGTCGTCGAGGCGCCGGCCGCGCCGCGGCCCGACGGCGTCGAGTGCATCGACCATCCGATGATCGACGCCTGGGAGCAGCGGCTGCGGTCCGAGCCGTGGCTCCGCGACTGGACCGAGCAGAGCGTCGCGCGCGCTGCGGCGTACCTCCCGCGGCTCCGCGCGATCATGGTCGAGAACGGCGTGCCGCCCGACCTGGCGTTCCTCCCCGTCATCGAGAGCGGCTTCGAGCCGCGCGCCCGCGGGCGCTCCGGCGAGGTCGGCCTCTGGCAGCTCCGCCGCCAGACCGCGCGGCGCTTCGGCCTCCAGGTGACGCGGAAGCGCGACGACCGGCTGCATCCCGAGCGCGCGACGCTGGCCGCGGCCCGCTATCTCCACTTCCTCCGCGCCCGCTACGGCGAGTGGCCGCTCGCGCTCGCCGCGTACAACGCCGGCGAGCGCCGGGTCGACCGGGCGCTCGCGCGGCACCCGAACGCGGACTTCTGGGAGCTCGCGGACAGCGGATCGCTCCCGCGGACGAGCTGCGAGTTCGTGCCGCGGTTCTTCGCGGTCGTCCGGCTCGCCGACGACCGGTCGAGCTGCGTCGCGTTCAGTGCGGGGGTCGCGCCGACAGGTCCTCGCAGTCGGCCGCCGCGATCGTCCTGACCGGGCCGAACTTCTCCCCGAGCGCCTCGCGGATCTCCGCCGCCTTCCCGACCACGACCACGGCCACGTCCTCCGGCGGCGGCATGAGCCGCTCGGCCACCTTCCACGCCTCCTCGGCGGTCACCGCCGCGACCCGGCCCCGGTAGGTGGTCAGCTCGTCGGGCGGGAGCCCGTTGAACTCCACCTCGGCGAGACGGCCGGCCAGGGCGTCGGGGCTCTCGAGGCGGAGCGGGAACTGACCGCGGAGGTACGTCTTCGCCTTCTCGAGCGCCGCCGCGGCGGGGGGCCGGGTCCGGAAGTTCCCCGTGACGTCGAGCGCGAGGCCGAGCGTCTCGACGGTCGTCGGGCTCTTGGTGAACGTCCCGACGCGGAAGTCCCCGGCGGTGCGGCGTGCGGCGAATGCGCTCCACGCGGCGTACGTGAGGCTCCGCTTGATGCGCAGCTCCTCGATCAGCTCCGAGGTGAACCCGCCCCCGAGGATGGTGTTGGCGACCGTCGCCGGGACGTACGCCGGGTCGTTCCGCGCGATCGCGACGTTGCCGAAGCGGATCTGGGTCTGGGTGCTGTCGGGCTTGTCGACCAGGAGGACGCGCCGCTGCGTCACGCGCTCCGGCGGAGCGGCACGTTCGGCGACGGCGTCGGGACGAGGCGCCCAGGCGCCGAAGGCCGCCCGCAGCCGGTCGACGGCGTCCGCCGCGGCGACGTCGCCGACCAGGACCAGGATCGTGTCGTTCGGGTGGTACCAGCGCGCGTAGAAGTCCTGGACGTCGCCCCGGTCGAGCCGCGCGACGGTCGCTCGCCGGCCGTCCACCGGCCGGCCGTAGGGATGGGTGCCGTAGAGCCACCCGGCGTAGCACTTCTCCGCGACCGCGCTCGTGTCCTCGAGCGACGCGACGATCGCGGCCCCCTGCTCGTCCCGCGAGCGCCGGATCTCGTCGCGCGCGAAGGTGGGCTCGAGGAGCACCTTCCGCAGGAGGTCCAGGCCGGCCGCGAAGTCCTTCGAGAGGAACTCGGCGGTGACGATCGTCCCGTCGGTGCCCGCCGTCGTGTCGATCCGTCCGCCGAGCCCCTCGATCGCCCGCGCGAGCTCGTCCGCGGAGAGCCCTCCGGCCCCCTTGGTGAGCGCGTCCGCGGTGAGGGAGGCGAGGCCGTCCTTGCCCACCGGGTCCTCTGCCGCGCCGGCGCCGACGATCAGGTACATCTCGACGAGCGGCAGCTCGTGGTACTCGGCGACGACGACCCGGAGGCCGTTGTCGAGCGCCGTACGCGTGATGGGCGGGAGCTG
>CAZLYE010000415.1:0-4885 GCA_964562865.1 uncultured Binatia bacterium (SeqCode)
GCGTGAAGGACCTGATCGACACCGCCGGCCTCCGCACCACGTACGGATCCGGCATGTTCCGCGACCACGTCCCCGCCCGCGACGGCGGCGTCCCGGAGCGTCTCCGCGCCGCCGGTGCGATCCTCACCGGCAAGACCGCGACGCACGAGCTCGGCAAGGGGATCACCACCAACAACCACTTCTTCGGGCCGACGCGGAACCCGTGGAACCGCGACCACGTCCCCGGCGGCTCGAGCGGAGGCGCGGGCGCCGCGACCGCCGCCTGCCTGGGTCCCCTTCACGTCGGGACCGACGGCGGCGGCTCGATCCGCTTTCCCGCCGCCTTCTGCGGCGTGACGGGGCTCAAGCCGACGCTCGGCCTCATCAGCAACCGCGGGCAGTTCGGCGGCGTGGGCACCTCGTTCTCGGTACCCGGGCCGATGACCCGGAGCGTCCGGGACGCCGCGCTCGCCGCTCAGGCGCTCGCCGGCTTCGACGCCGAGTATCCGTACTCGCGCCCGGGACCCGTGCCGGACCTCGTCGGCGGGCTCGAGGGCGGGGTCCGCGGGCTCCGGATCGGCGTGAGCGCGGACCTGCTCGTGCCCGCGCCCGAGCCGGACGTGCGGGCTGCCCACGAAGCGACGCTCCGGCGGCTCGAGGGACTCGGGGCGCGGCGCGTCGAGCTCCGCATGCCGCACCACGAGCTCGTGGTCCGCTGCATCATGGCCCTCTTCAACACCGAGGGCGCCATCCACCTGGACGCGATGATCGGCGATCGGCCGCGCCTCTTCGGCCCGCAGGTCCAGCGTCTGAACGAGCTCGCGCCTCCGCCCGACGTGGCGGGGTGCGTGCGGCTCCAGCAGAGCCGGCAGCTCGTCGCCCGCGACTACCAGGCTGCGTTCTGCGAGGCAGACGTCATCGTCATGCCGACGGCCCCCATCCCCGCCCCGCGCATCGACGCGGACGAGATGCGCGACGCCGCACGCTGCAGCGCCTACACCGGCGCCGCGAACCTGAACGGGATGCCCGCCGTGCCGCTGCCCGCGGGAACGAGCGGCGGGCTGCCGATCGGCGTCCAGATCCTCGCGCCGCCGGGGGCCGACGCCCTCTCGTTCCGCGTCGCGTGGGCGCTCGAGCAGGCCGCGCCCGAGCACCGCGTGCAGACCCCGCCGCTCCGGACCTGAGATCCGGTCAGGGACAGTCGTTCGGCGCGCCGTTCGTGATCCAGGTGCGCAGCGCGTCCCGCACCGCCTGCGGGAGCGGCCCCTGCCCGAGCGGCATCTGGGCGCCACAGGATCCGCCGAGGCACTGCGCGTCGAAGGCGCTCTGCGTCCCGTCGAGCTTCTGTATGAGCCAGCTCGTCGTGGGGCTGCCCGGCGTCACGCGCATCATGGTGGACAGCTCGGTGCTGGGTACGTTGACCAGGTTCGCGTAGCCCGTGGTGCAGGACCCGAGCCCGTTGAGGCCGCCCGAGCCGCCGTGGCAGCCGCCACAGATCGGCCCGATCCAGGTCGCCTGGATCGCCGCCCACGACGGCGGCACCGTCGTCGTCGTCGTGCTCGTCGTGACGACCGTCGTCGTCGTCACCGTAGTGGAGGTGGTGGTCGTCGGCAGGACGAGCGTGCAGTCGGTGTCGGCGCAGTTCGTCTCGCCGGTCTCGACCGTCTTGGTGGTCCTCCGCCTGCTGGCGCACGCGCCGGCCTTGGCGACGTGGCAGCTCCGCTCGCCGTCCGACACCCGCTCGGTGCAGCACACGACCGTGCCCGGCCGCCCGCACGTCGACTGGCCGACGAGCCGCTTGCACTTCTGACGGAGCGTGTTGCCGGCGAGCGCGGCGCGAATCGTGCCGCGGACGCAGTTCTTGTAGTCGCGCTTCCCGTGCCCCGGGCTTCCGTCGAAGCTCGCGCACGGGCACTGCGCCTCCATCGTGGTGTGCAGGGCGTCGAGGTCCCGACGGTCCGACCCCGCGCTCCCGCCCTGGAGACACGCGTCGGTCGCGTGGGCGTCGAAGCCGTCGCAGTCCTGGTCGATGCCGTCGTCCGGGATCTCGCGCGCGCCGGGGTGGATCGTCGGGTCCAGGTCGTTGCAGTCCTCGGGGAAGTCGTACCCGTCCTGGTCCTGGTCGCACGCGAGGCTGCCGGGGATGCAGAGCGCGGTCACCGGCGACGGGATGCGCGAGACGATGTCCGACGGATCCGACGGGTTGCCGGAGCGCGTACCGATGCCGCCGCCCAGGAGGACGTAGCCGTCGACGATCGCCGGCGGGGAGGCCAGCACGGGGAACGCGACCGGGATGGTCGCGAGCCGGGTGCCGCTCGCGGCGTCGTAGGCGCGGAGCGCGCCCGTCGACGCGCCGCCGACGAACACCACACCGGGGATGCCGCTCGTCGACGCGAAGCTCGCGTCGGCCGTCGTCTCGGCGGTGTTCTCCCAGAGGATGGCCCCGGTATCCATGTCGAGGGCATGGACCGTCGGACGCTGCGGGCTCGAGACCGACGTCCCCGGAGCCGTGCTGAAGTGCACGCGTCGGTTCGTCTCGTCGACCGCCGCGGTTGCGATGATTCCCCCCTGACCGCCACCGGGGACCACGTTCGTCCGCCAGTACGGCAGGCCGGACGGGTCCGCATCGTCCCAGCGCACGCCGGTGCGCGCGTTCACGCCGTCGCGGTCGATGACGTAGTACGTGCCGTTCTTCTGCCCGACCCCGATGACGTCCCGCGGCGTGCCGTCGACGTCGATCGTGAAGAGGTTCGGCACACCTCCGAAGTCGAGGTCGTTGTTGTCGACCTCGTACGGGCGCCAGCGCCACGCCGGGGTCCCGTCCGTTCCGATCGCGAAGATCGCCTCGTCGTAGGGCGGCATGGGAGGCGGCGGAGGAAGCGTGGTCGGATCGAGGTCCGTGTCGCAGTTGCCGGAGTCGATGAAGACGAGGCCGCGGGTGGCATCGTAGGCCGGCGACGACCAGACGAGGGCGCAGCCATCGGGGACGCGCGGGTGATCGCAGCTGGAGCGCGTGGCGAGGAAGCCCGGTGGGAGGCCGAGGTCGCTCTCGCTGTGGTAGCCGTCGTAGCGCCGGATGTTGTCGCCGGGATCCGGCCGGCACGTCATCCCGCTCTCCAGGTCGAAGAACCAGACGAGCCTGCCGTCGTTCACGTCGACGGCGTAGAACCCGCCCTTCCCGCCCGTGCGGTCGTTCGTGTCCATCCCGAAGAAGACCTTGCCGTCGGCCACGAGCGGCGAGGATTCGATCTCGTTGCGCTCGCCCGAGAAGCCGCAGAGCCCCGGCGGGTCGAGGCACCCGGTGCCCGCGCTGAACTCCCACACCTCCGCGCCCGTCTGCGCGTCGAGCGAGAACATCGTCTGCCCGGCGGCGACGTGGACCCGCTGGACGCCGCCGACGACGCTCACGTCGACGGAGCCGACGTCGGGATAGGCCACGCCGGGATAGTCGGGGAACGTGAAGTGCCACACCTCGGTCCCGTCGCGGAGACGGATCGCGTAGATCGTGCTGTCCCACGACTGGATGAAGACGACCTGCGTCGGCCCCTCACCCGGCAGGTCGACCACCGCGACGGACGGCGAGGCCGTGATGACCGCCTGTGTGAGGAACTTCCACTTGACGCGGAGTGATGCGACGTTCGCGGCTGTCACCTGCGTCTCGGCCGGGTTGAAGAAGAGACGCCGTGGCCCGCCGGCGAACGTGGGCCATTCGGTGGCGCCCGGAGCGCGTGCCGCGACCAGGATCACGAAGGCGGCGAGGAGAGCGCGGCGGAGGACGACGGTCACGTCTGCACCGGGGCGTCGCCTACCACGGCTTCGACCGCGCTGTCGACGAAATTGTCGATGGTCGGGTCGACGCGTCGCGCTGTGGCGGCGAGTGGGCCGGCGGCTCAGTCGAGCGTCACGCCGTAGCGGCCGCCCGCCGTCCGTCGCTCGCCGCCCTCGTGGCGGCCAGGATGGAAGCGCCCCGGAATCGCCGTGCCGCAGTCGATGCACCGGTTCCCGTCCAGGCGGTAGCGCCGGATAGCGTGCCAGTCGCGGACGACGAGGGCCACGCCGCAACCGGGGCAGAAGGTGGTCTGGCCGTCCACGTCGTGGACGTTGCCGACGTAGCAGAAGCGGAGGCCGCGCGCGCGGGCGATCGCGCGGGCGCGCGCGAGCGTCGCGGGCGGCGTGCGCGGGCGGTCCGTCATCTTGAAGTCGGGGTGGAAGGCGGTGAAGTGGAGAGGAACGTCGGGCCCGAGGTGCTCGAGCAGCCAGTCGCACTCGCGCGCGACGTCGTCGTCGGCGTCGTTGAGCCCGGGGATGAGGAGCGTGGTGATCTCGGTCCAGACGCCAGTCTCGCGGAGGAGCCAGCGGAGCGTGTCGAGGACGGGCTCGAGGTGCGCGAAGGTCACGCGGTGGTAGAACTCCTCGGTGAACGCCTTCAGGTCGACGTTGGTCGCGTCCATGTACTCGAAGAGCTCGCCGCGCGCCTCGGCCGTCACGTAGCCGGCCGTCACGAGGACGTTGGCGAGCCCCGCGCGGCGCGCCTCGCGCGCCACGTCGATCGCGAACTCGGCCCAGATGACCGGGTCGTTGTAGGTGTACGCGATGCCCGCGCAGCCGGTCCGGAGGGCGAGCGCGACGATCTCCTCGGGCGTCGCCACCTCGCTCCCGTGCTCGTCGATCCGCGCCTTGCTGATGTCCCAGTTCTGGCAGAACTTGCACCCGAGGTTGCAGCCCGCGGTCCCGAAGGAGAGCACGCGCTCACCCGGGAGGAAGTGGTTGAGCGGCTTCTTCTCGATCGGGTCGATGGCGAAGCCCATCGAGCGTCCCCACGCCGCCGACCAGAGGCGTCCGCCGACGTTCTGGCGGACGAAGCAGAATCCCGCCTGCCCTTCACCGACCAGGCAGTATCGGGGGC
>CAZLYE010000416.1:0-3123 GCA_964562865.1 uncultured Binatia bacterium (SeqCode)
CCGACGGGGCGAGGGGCGGAGCCCCTCGCTACATTTGAGGCACCACGTAGTAGAAGCCGAGGAGGATGAACATCTCGTCCTCGGTGGTGACGCCGCCGAGGAGCGGGCAGGCGTCGCACACGCCGTCGTTGGCGCCGGGCGCACTGTCGCAGACGCGGTCGTTGCCGTGGCAGAGCGCGCCCTTCTGCGGGCCGGCGAGGCATGCGACCGTCTCGTCGCCGCACGGACCGCCGGGCGCGAGGAAGAGGGGCGGGGGCGGCGACGTGGACCGCCGCTTCACCTCCGTCGGCACGTCCGCACCATTGTCGTAGAGCGAGCAGAACTTGTACGTCCGGCTGCTGTCGTCCGCGCCGTCGAGCGCGACCGGCGGGTCGAAGGTGAGGACCTCCGGATCGCTGTAGTTGGTGGTCGTGAAGATCGGCGGACCGGACTCGGGCGCGCAGTCCGCGGGCTTCACCGGGTCCTCCGTCCCGCACCGCTCGGTGATGCCCGGTCCCCAGATCCGGAACAGCCTGCCGCGCTTGTGCGTGTGCGAGCTGAACTGGAAGAGGCGCGCACCCCGCGGGAGCGTGTAGGTGCGGCAATACTCGCGCTTCCCGAACGGCGGAACGTTCTGGATGAAGATGTCGTGCGAGTCGAAGATGCCCTGCACCGGGTACACCCGGTCGGAGGGCCCCGCGTAGTCGATGTTGAGCCACTGCTGGTTCTCGGCCGTCTGATCCGTGACGTTGAAGGCGTGCGAGTTCCAGACGACGATGCCGTCGACGGGCAGCATCGAGAAGACCTCGGGCGGGTAGACGGTGCTCGACACCGGCTGCTGCGACCCGCCGATCGACGGCGCCGTGGTGCTGCCCACGCCGGACAGGTCGATTCCGTAGTCGGGCGGACCATAGAAGATGCACGCGACCGCCTTCGTCACCTTCCCCGCGCAGCCGCTGTCCGCCCCGCAGTCGGCGCCCGCGGGCGCGGGCACGCCGAGCTGGAGCGGATCGCACGCGACGCCGTCGTTCGCGCCGCCGTGGCAGGTGAACGGCCCGAACCCCTGGACGTCGCCGAGCACGTCGTAGGGCTGGCAGGTGCCGCCCGGCTTGCCGTCGGCGAACGTGCAATCGGGCTGCTTCGCGGTGTTGCAGAGCGTGCCGTTGTGCAGGCCGCCCTGGCACGTCGAGATCTGCGCACCCGGCCGCGTGGTGTCGTACGCGCCCTTGTAGATGTGGATGATGCTGTGGTGCGAGTTCGGCTCCTGCGTGAGCTCGCTCTTGTCGTAGAAGAAGCAGGTCCGCGTGGGCCCGCCCCAGAAGTCCGGGCACGGCGCCTTCGCTGCATCGGGAATGACGCTCGCGAAGTTGTAATAGGTGGCGTAGCAGACCTCGTTCTCACCGTGCGGCGGGATCGTCCACGGCGGCGCGTGGAGCTGGACGCCGACGTCGGCCGCGGGGACGGCGGGCGGCCTGATCTCGATCGGGTCGGCCGGCGGGAGGCACGAGCCGAGGAGCGGCTCGGTGTCGGCGACGACGCCCGTCTCCGGGGCGCCCGCGTGGATCCAGAGCCGCATCGCCTCGAGCTCGTTGGCGGGAATGGGCGGGAAGCCGTTCGGCATCGGCGTACCCGGTACGCCGGCCAGGCCCGACGTCGCCTTCGCGAGCTTCAGCCAGAGCATGCTGTCCGAGGCCAGGCCGGGCTCCACCCGCTTCACGCTCGGATCGATCGTCGACGGGACGTCGACCAGATGCCCGTAGGCGACGCTCGGCCGGAGGTCGAGCCCGCCCTGCGCGCTCGCGCCGTGGCAGGTGTCGTTCGTGCAGCCGTGCCGCTCGAAGACGGCGCTCTGGATCGACGCGAAGGTGCTGTCGAAGTGCTGGCACGGGCACGACGCCGGCGCGGCGTTGCTCCGCGCGGTGATCCGGTGCGCCCCCTTCGCGCTCATCTTCTTGAACTCCGCGCACCAGCGTCCCTTGCCGACCGTCACGGTGACCGACACGGTGCCCTGCGGCCCCGACACCGTGTACGGCCACCCGGCGCTGCCGCCGCTGACCCGCAGCACGCCGCGGTGCTTCCCCTGCTTCAGCAGGAGGCGGCGGATGCCGCCGGCCGAGCCGCTCGGGTCCTCGTACCGGTACCCGCCGTTGCCGGGCGGCGTCCCGAGCGGGTACCACTTGCTCGGGACGAGGCTGATGAGGCCGCTGTCGCCCGAGGTGGGCGTCGAGCCGCGCACGCGGAACGTCGCGCCGGCGAATGACGGATTCTCCATCGCGCCCTGCCGCGTGAAGCGGGCCTGAAAGAGGATGCGACGGTGGGCGGGCTTGCTGCCGTCGACGAGAGAGAGCCGGCTCTCCGCGAGCGGGTGCTCCACGTCCGTCGTCGCGGCGTCGGTGTCGGCGGCGGCAGCGAGGTTCGGCGCGCCGAGCAGCGCGACCAGGCCGGCGAGGATGACACGACGAGTCACTGGGCGCATGGAAGACCCCCCGTCGGCTTGCTAGCGAAACTCCATGCCGATCGCAACGCGGACCGCGGCCGCCGGGCCGAGCGGTCCGGCCGGGCCGCCGCGCCGACTCCTCGCAGGCGCGAACGGCGCGGCGAGGCGCTTTTTGTCTTGACGGCCGCGTCGCGGGCCTGACATAGAGCGCGACGTGCCGGCGGCGCCGCGACGGATCGGGGGGCTCGTGTCGGCGATCGTCGCGCTCTCTCTCCTCTCCGCGACGTCGCCCGCCCACGCCCTCATCGTGCGCGGTGGCGGCCCCGTCTCGAGCGACTGCCTCCTCGTCTTCGATGCGCCCGCGAACACGCCGGCCTCGAAGCCGCGCGACGTCCGCTGCACGGACGGCGACACGTCGTGCGACGGCGACGGCATCGTGAACGGGCAGTGCGAGTTCGCGATCGGTGTCTGCGCGAACAGCACGCTCGATCCGCGGTGCACGTGGAGCGGCGTGCAGTCGATCATGGTGGACCACGCGGCCGACGACGGCGACCCGAAGTTCGACACCGAGTTCCAGGCCCTGCAGAGCCGGATCGACGGCGCCATCGACCCGCCCAGCACGGACCCGGACCGGTGCACCATCCCCACCCTCATCCACGTCCCGGTGCTGGGGCCCTTCGCCGGCAACGTCTGCAAGTCGGGGCAGA
>CAZLYE010000417.1:0-2903 GCA_964562865.1 uncultured Binatia bacterium (SeqCode)
AATCCGTTCTACACGAGTCGCCTCGCGCCCGACGCGCACCTCTACACCTGCGATCGGCTCGGCGACGACGGCCGCTGCATGGCGTACGAGGAGCGCCCGCTCGTGTGCCGCGGCTATCCCTGGTACGGGCAGGCGCCGCGCTCCATGGCGCTCGCCGACGCGGACTGCGGCTACCGCGTCGACCTCACCCAGGAGAGCGCGCCGTCGGCGGGCCCCACCAGATGAGGCGTCCCGTGCAGTCGGACCGCAGCGGGCGCGCGATCCTCCTCCCGGTCGCGGCGGCCGCGCTCCTGCTGGTGGCGTCGGCGCGCGCGGAGGAGAGCAGCGTCGATCCGGCGCGTGCGGGCGGTCGTGGGTTCACGGTCGAGACCAACCCGTTCGTGCTCGGGCAGGCGACGGACTGGCTCGATCAGCGCCACGTCGTCTGGCAGGACCCGATGGTCCGCGACGAGGACAACGACCATCAGGTGCAGATCTACCGTTCCACCCTCGACGGCGGCGAGAAGGTCTGCCTCACGTGCGGGCTCCTCGGGCCGAACCAGGTCCCGGTCGTCCAGCCGCACGGGCCCTGGATACTCTTTCACTCGTGGAACGGCCACACGTTCCGGATCGGCAGCCCCGGATTCGGCGGGCTCGGCTCCGACGTCTGGGTGATGATGCGCGACGGATCGCACGCGACGAACCTCACCCCCGACGGCGAGTTTCACGACAACTTCCACGCCTACTGGTCGCCCGACGGCCGCTACATCGTCTGGACCGCGCTCAACTGGGACTCCGAGGAGGGCGGGACGGGAAAGTCCGACGTTCGGGTCGCACGCTTCGAGCCGCACGGCCCGAACGGCCCGCACCTCGTCGGCGAGCACGTCGTCCGGCCCGGGAACGGGCACTGGTACGAGACGCAGTGGTGGGCGCCCGACGGCTCGGGGTTCCTCTACACGGAGACGTTCGGCACCGCGATCAACCCGGAGCTCTTCTTCTGCCGCCTGCCGAACCCGGCGTCGGGGATGTGTCACCCCGTGCGCCTGACCAACGATCCCGGCTGGGACGAGCAGGCGATCTTCACGCCGGACATGAACCGGATCATCTTCATGTCGTCGCGCAACCTGCGCGGCGCCCAGAACGACTGGGCGACGGTCGCGACGCTCCTCGACCTCCCGGCCGAGTACGACTACGCGCTCATCCTCCTCGTCTTCAACGAGACCTTCCTGCAGCCGGTCTTCCAGCAGGCGACGGACCTCTACGAGATGACGCTCCGCTGGAACCGTAGCCGCACGCGGTTCAAGCCGGGCGTGATCCACCGGCTGACCCGCTCCGGTGACGACGGCTGGGTGATCCCCGAGTTCGCCTGGGACCCGGCGGGCCGCCGGCTCCTCTGGACGCAGAACCACATCAGCGCCGGACGCCGGGTGGACGAGGCGTGCATCGTGCGCCAGCTCCGCGCGGGCCTCATCGACCGCCTCTCCCAGGTCCAGACGATCGGGCAGGTCCCGTTCGACATCGTCCCGAAGATCCGCGACCAGGCCGCCAACCTGCTGCGCGACCCGACGACCTACCCCTTCCAGGGCAGCGGGTGCGGGGGAAGCGATCCGAACCAGCAGCCGGCGATCGACCAGGAGACGGAGATCGGGCGGTTCGAGTAGCGCTCAGCCGCGGCGGATTCGAGGGTCCAATTCCCTTGACCTCGTGCGCGGAGACGCCTAAGCGGCTCTCGTGGGGGACACGGCACCGGAGGTCTCTCTCGCCGGAGGGGGGCTCGGGGAGCACCGGCACGTCTGCGCGTTCTTTCACACCCGGGACGAGGAGTATCGCACCCTGCTGCCGTTCGTGCTGGAGGGCTTCCGGCGCGGGGAGAAGGCGATCCACATCGTCGACCCGGCCCTTCGCGCCGAGCACCTCGCGCGACTCGGCGCCGCGGGGATCGACGTCGTGGTGGCCCAGGCGAGGAAGCAACTCCAGATCTGCGCCTGGACCGACACGTACCTGCAGGGAGGTGCCTTCGACTGGAGTGCGACGGCCGCTCGGTTGAGCGCCCTCCAGCGCCAGGCGCGGGAGGAGGGCTTCCCGCGCGCGCGGCTCATCGGCCACGGAGACTGGGCGCTCGACGATCCTGCCAATCTCACGAGGATCGTGGAGTACGAGTTCCGGATGAACGACGCGCCGCTGGAGTTCGACGACCTGGCGGTCTGCACGTACGACCGCTCGCGGTTCGGCGGCGGCACCACCGTGGATCTGCTGCGCGCGCACTCGGCTGCGATCCTCGACGGCGCGCTGCAGGAGAATCCGTTCCCCCTGCCGACGTCGCAGATCCTGACACGCCTGCGCGGCGCCGTCATCGTGCTCCGGGAGCGCTTCCTCGCGGCGCTCGTCGCCGGGGCGCGGAGGGAGGCGCTCGACGTCGTGGTCGAGGAGGCGCTCTGGGACGACGTGCCCGTCCGGAGCCTCTACCTCGACGTGGTGCAGTCCTCCCTGTACGAGATCGGCCGGCTCTGGCAGCGGAAGCGGATCAGCGTGGCGCAGGGGCATGCGGCGGCGGAGATCGTGCGCGTCGCGCTGGCACAGCTCCGACCGCATCTCCCCAGCGTCCCGAGCAACGGGCGGCACGTCGTGGTCGCGTGCGTCGAGGGTGAGCTGCACGACCTCGGAGCGCGCATCACGGCCGACTTCCTCGAGGCGGCGGGCTTCGAGGTGCAATTCCTCGGCGCGAACGTGCCCACCGCTGCCCTCGTCGAGCTCGTGCGCCGTCGGCCGCCGGACCTGCTGGCCCTGTCGGTCTCCGCCACGTCCAACCTCGCGGCCCTCCGGCACGCGGTCGCGGCGGTCCGCGGCGCGAGCGCCCAGGTTCCTCTCGCGGTGGGCGGTCAGGTCTTCCTGCGGAGACCGAACCTCGCGCGGCAGCTCGGCGT
>CAZLYE010000418.1:0-3823 GCA_964562865.1 uncultured Binatia bacterium (SeqCode)
CAGGGCGTCACGGCCGTCCAGGGCAAGGAGCAGGGCGCCGGCGACCAGGGAATGATGTTCGGCTTCGCCTGCGACGAGACCAAGGAGTACATGCCGTTCGCGATCTACACCGCGCACCGCATCGGACAGCGCCTCGCGGAGGCGCGGAAGTCCGGCCAGCTCCCCTACCTGCGCCCCGACGGCAAGTGCCAGGTGAGCGTCGAGTACCGCGACGGCCAGCCGGTCCGCGCGCACACCGTCGTCGTCTCCTCGCAGCACACGCCCGACGTGTCGAACAGCACGCTGAAGGCGGCGATCGTCGAGGAGGTCGTGAAGAAGGTCGTGCCGCCGGAGTTCCTCGACAAGAGCACCGTCTACTACATCAATCCGACGGGACGCTTCGTCGAGGGTGGCCCGAAGGGCGACTGCGGTCTCACGGGGCGGAAGATCATCGTCGACACGTACGGCGGCTACGGGCGGCACGGCGGCGGCGCCTTCAGCGGGAAGGACCCGAGCAAGGTCGACCGCAGCGCCGCGTACATGGCGCGCTACATCGCGAAGAACATCGTCGCCGCGGAGCTCGCGCGACGCTGCGAGATCCAGGTCGCGTACGCGATCGGCGTCGCCGATCCCGTCTCCGTCGCGGTCGACACGTTCGGCACGGGCGTGATCTCGGACGAGCGGATCGCCAAGCTGGTGCGCGACCTCTTCGACCTGAAGCCGGCGTCGATCATCGAGACGCTCGCTCTGAAGCGCCCGATCTACCAGCGCACCGCCTCCTACGGTCACTTCGGCCGCGTGCCGGAGGCCGGGTACTTCACCTGGGAGCGCGTGGACCGGGTGGACGACCTCCGGGCGGCCGGCGGTCTCGGGCGCGGACGCTAGCTCAGCCGCGCGCGAAGGGATCGTCGACCGCGAATCGCCAGGTGCCGTCGCGCTGGCGGCGCACGACCTCGATCGCCTTCCCCGTGATCTCGAGCGGCTGGCCGTCCGGTCCGGTCCCCCGCAGGCTCCAGTCGTTGTAGAGCACGGCGAGGTCGTCGCCGGCCCGGACCACGCGCGTCACGTTCATCGAGAGCCTCGGGCGGAGGGCCGCGAAGCCGGCGAGCGCGTCGCGGATCGCGGCCGTGCCCGTCGCGGCGCTCCCGTCCTGCTGGACGAGGCTCGCGCGCGGCTCGTAGAGCTTCGCCACGCCGTCGACGTCGCCCGCGTTGATGTGCTCGGCGAAGAGGCGGTCACAGTCCTCGGGGCTGAGTGCGGCCATGCGCGCCTTGTAGCACGCCGCCCCCCTTGACGGGGATCCGGGCCCCGTGTAACGGTGCATCCGGATCGACGGATATATGGCCACCGCCCCCGCGATGCTCTCCTGGATGACGTCCCTCGCGGACCCGACGCGGGCGCGCGCGCTCCGCCTCGTCGAGCGGCAGGAGCTCACGGTCGCCGACCTCTGCGCCGTGCTTCAGCTCCCGCAGTCGACCGTCAGCCGGCACCTCAAGGTGCTGGCCGACGACGGCTGGGTGGCCGCCCGACCGGAGGGCACGAGCCGCCTCTACCGGATGACGCTCGACGCGCTCGATCCCGCGGCGCGCCGCCTGTGGGGGCTCCTCCGTGAGCAGACCGCGCGCACGCCCGTCGCCGCGCAGGACGATCAGCGGCTCGCGAGCATCGTCGCCGAGCGCCAGACGCGGTCGCAGGCGTTCTTCAGCAGCGCGGCCGGGCAGTGGGACCGGCTGCGTCGCGAGATGTTCGGCGACCGCTTCGATCTCCACGCACTCGCCGGGCTCCTCGACGCGGAGTGGACGGTCGGTGACCTCGGCTGTGGCACGGGACAGATCGCCGAGGCGCTCGCTCCGTTCGTGAAGAAGGTCATCGCCGTCGATCGCTCGCGCGCCATGCTGAAGGCGGCGCGCCAGCGGCTCGGGGGCCTCGCGAACGTCGAGGTCCGCCAGGGCGAGCTCGAGGCGCTGCCGCTCGACGACGGGACGCTCGACGCCGCGGCGATGTCCCTCGCGCTCGTCTACCTGGCCGAGCCGCCGGCCGTGCTGCGCGAGGTGGCGCGCGTGCTCCGCCCGGGCGGTCGCATCCTGCTGGTCGACATGCTCGAGCACGATCGCCGCGAGTACCAGCAGCAGATGGGGCACGTCTGGCTCGGCTTCGCCCCCGCGCAGGTCGCGCGCTGGCTCGAGGACGCGGGCTTCGATCTCGTCCGCGTGCGGCCCGTTCCGCCGGCGCCCCAGGCGAGCGGTCCGGCGCTCTTCGCGGCGAGCGCACGCCGCCGTCCCGACACCGATCAACGCCGTCAACCGAAGGAGGATCGCCGATGAGCACCACGACACAGCTCAAGTCCGTCGCGCGGACGAGCAGCCGTCCGCCGTTCAAGGTGAAGGACCTCGCGCTCGCCGAGCTCGGCCGGAAGGAGATCCGTCTCGCCGAGCAGGAGATGCCCGGCCTGATGGCGCTGCGCGCGAAGCACGCCGACGCGAAGCCGTTCCGGGGCGCGAAGATCATGGGCTCGCTGCACATGACGGTGCAGACCGCCGTCCTGATCGAGACGCTGCTCGACCTCGGCGCGGACGTCCGCTGGGTGTCGTGCAACATCTTCAGCACGCAGGACACGGCGGCGGCGGCGGTCGCCGTCGGCCGCGGCGGGACGCCGCGCGAGCCCCGCGGGGCGGCCGTCTTCGCCTGGAAGGGCGAGACGCTCGAGGAGTACTGGTGGTGCACCAACGAGGCGCTCGTCTGGCCGGACGGTGCAGGCCCGGACCTGATCGTCGACGACGGCGGCGATGCGACGCTCCTCGTTCACAAGGGCCTCGAGTTCGAGCGCGCGGGACGCGTGCCGGAGTTCGACCCGGCGACCGACGCCGAGGAGTGGGGTGTCGTCCTGGCGCTGCTCCGCCGGCTCCAGAAGGAGGCGCCGGGCCAGTGGCAGCGCATCGCGCCCCGCATCCGGGGCGTCAGCGAGGAGACGACCACCGGCGTCCACCGCCTCTACCAGATGGCGCGGGAGGGCCAGCTCCTCTTCCCGGGAATCAACGTCAACGACTCCGTGACGAAGAGCAAGTTCGACAACGTCTACGGCTGCCGCCACTCCCTCGTCGACGGCCTCAACCGGGCGAGCGACGTCATGCTCGGCGGCAAGGTGGCCGTCGTGTGCGGGTTCGGCGAGGTGGGGAAGGGTTGCGCGGAGGCGCTGCGCGGACAGGGCTGCCGCGTGGTCGTGACGGAGATCGATCCGATCTGCGCGCTCCAGGCCGCCATGCAGGGCTACGAGGTGGCGACGGTCGAGGACTACGTCGAGAAGGCGGACGTCTTCGTCACGGCGACGGGCAACGTCTCGATCATCACGGCCGAGCACATGGCGCGGATGAAGGACAAGGCGATCGTCGGCAACATCGGTCACTTCGACAACGAGATCGACATGGCCGGGCTCGCGAAGCTGCCCGGCGTGAAGCGCGTCAACATCAAGCCGCAGTACGACGAGTGGGTCTTCCCCGACGGGCACTCCGTCCTCGTCCTCGCCGAGGGACGGCTCCTGAACCTCGGCTGCGCGACCGGCCATCCGTCCTTCGTCATGAGCGCGTCGTTCACGAACCAGGTGCTCGCGCAGCTCGAGCTCTGGCAGAACGCGAAGCGCTACGAGAAGAAGGTCTACATGCTCCCGAAGCAGCTCGACGAGGAGGTGGCGCGCCTCCACCTCGGGAAGCTCGGCGTGAAGCTGACGAAGCTCACGCCCGAGCAGGCGGAGTACATCGGCGTGACCGTCGACGGGCCCTACAAGCCCGAGCACTACCGGTACTGAGCGGTCGTGATGCGGCGGCGCGTCCGCGCCGCCGCGTCAGAC
>CAZLYE010000419.1:0-7969 GCA_964562865.1 uncultured Binatia bacterium (SeqCode)
GCGCGTGCCGGCCGAGATGTTTTACGCCGAGCGCGAGGGCGACGGCCTGCACATCGAGTGCGCGCTCGCCTGGACCGAGGACACCAGCGAGGGCATCGCGTCGTTCGTCAACAGCATCCCGACCAGCGCCGGTGGCACGCACGACAACGGCCTCAAGAGCGGCATCGTCAAGGCGGTGCGCAACTACCTCGAGATCCACAACCTAGTGCCACGCGGCCTTACGATCGCGTCCGAGGACGTGCGCGAGGGCGTGGTCGGCCTCCTGTCCTGCTTCATCCCGAACCCGCAGTTCCAGGGCCAGACCAAGGAGCGGCTCAACAACGCCGAGGTGACCCCCGCGATCGACGCGATCGTCCGCACGACGCTCGAGAACGCGCTCAACGCCAACCGCACCGCCGGCGACGCGATCGCGAGCCGCGTCGTACTCGCCGCGCGCGCGCGGACGGCGTCGCGCGCGGCCGCTGAGCAGGTGCAGCGGAAGGGTGCGGTCTCCCATCGCCTGAACCTCCCCGGCAAGCTCGCCGACTGCACGTCGACGGACCCGGGCGAGTGTGAGCTCTTCATCGTCGAGGGCGACTCCGCCGGCGGCTCCGCCAAGCAGGGCCGCGACCGGACCTTCCAGGCGATCCTCCCGCTCCGCGGCAAGGTCCTGAACACCGAGCAGGCGTCGACCGCGAAGGTGCTCGGCAACAAGGAGCTCGCCGACCTCGTCTCGGCGCTCGGCTGCGGCACGGGAAAGGACTTCGACGCCGCGAAGCTCCGCTACCACAAGATCTGCCTCCTGATGGACGCCGACTCGGACGGGACCCACATCTGCACTCTGCTGCTGACGTTCTTCTACCGGCACCTCCCGGAGCTGATCCGCCAGGGATTCGTCTACATCGCGCAGCCGCCGCTCTACCGGATCGACGCCGGCAAGGAGGTCTGGTGGGCCCGCGACGACGCCGAGAAGGAGCGCATCCTCACCGGCAGGAACGGGAGCCGCGACAAGGTCCAGGTGACGCGCTTCAAGGGGCTCGGCGAGATGAACCCGTCGACGCTGAAGGAGACGACGCTCGATCCCGCGCGCCGCGCGCTGCTGAAGGTCCGGATCAGCGACGCGTCGGCCACCGAGCAGGCGATCCAGACGCTCATGGGCCGTGACGTGGCGCCGCGCTTCGAGTTCATCATGGAGCGGGCGCCGCGGGTCGACGAGGTGGACGTCTAGCCGCCGCGCTCGAAGCGTTCCGACAGCTCCGCGAGGCGCGCGAGCGCGGCGTCGAGCTGGTCGAGGTCGTACTGGTCGAAGCGACGCACCCGTCCGAGCGCGTCGTGCTCCGAGACGACGATCCACGGCGTCTCGAACGAGCCGCCCTCGCGGCTGCCCTGCCACGCGGCGACCCAGAAGAGCGCGCGGTCCGACATCCGGATGTGGTCGACGCGCAGCCGGACGTCGGGGGCGAGATCGACCAGCGAGCGCAGCGTGTCGACGTACGCGGCCGGACCGTGCAGCGTCTCCCAGCCGAGGCGACGGCGATCGTGCACGACGAGGTCGGGCGCGAAGCGCGCGGCGAGCGCGCTCCAGTCGCGACGGGCGAAGGCGTCGGTGAAGCCGTCCATCGCGGCGGCGACGGTCCCGTGCCCGGCGGCCTCGCCCGCCGCGAAGCGCCGATCGAGCTCGGCGTGGGCCGCGTCGAGGTCGCCCGTGTCGAACATGACCATCGCCGCGCAATCGCCGTGGGCGTCCACCCCGATGATCTGGAGCCACTCGACCTCGCTCGGGCCGACGGAGCCGCCGGAGGACTCGAAGCGCGCGCGGGCGAGCGCGAGTCGGTCGCCGCGCGTCGCGATCGGGTCCAGCGTGAAGCGCGAGGACTCCATGTCGAACATCGGCCGGAGCCCCAGGAGATGCTGCTCCCCGTCGAGGTCGAGATGCACGATCGACCGCCGGTCGGTCAGGCGGAATCCGGGCGCGTACACCGAGGCGACGTCCCAGTCGCGGGCGGCCCACGCCCGGGCGAAGCGATCCATGCACCGTGTCGCGGCATTCTCGGTCCGCGCCACTGCGGTCGCGAACCGCGGGGCGGCCGGCTCCGCGGTGAGCGCAGCGAAGCGCGCGAGCGCCTCGCCGGCGCGGTCGTCGTCGGTCTGCTCCCAGCGCGCCAGGCGTCCGTCGGCTCCGAAGGTCCACAGGTGGCAGAGGTTCCGCTCGAACGGGCCTCCGCTCGCGCGGTCGGTGCCGCAGTGCTTCCAACGCACCAGCAGGGCGTCGGGGCGGAGGGCGAAGACATCGTCGAGGCAGGTCCGGAAGTCGTCCGAGAGCTCGAACAGGGCGCGAATGCCGCGCACCAGCGCCTCGGATCCGCTCACGGCCCCGAGTCCCACGTTGCGGGGATCGTTGAACTCGATCGCGGGTGCGAAGATGGGGACCCAGCGATCGAGGTCGGCCGGTCCCGCCATCGCCGCGACCGTCCGTGCCGTCCCGGCGGCACGCACGCGCTCTGGTCCCTCGGGCAGGAGCTCGGCGTGGCGCCCGTACAGCCGGGCGACGGCGTCGCCGAGGCGGTCGGGGGCGAAGAGCTCGACGCGCCGGAGCCGCCGGCGCGCGTCGACCTCGACGAGGACGTACTCCTCCCGGTGCCCCGCGCCGACCGGGGTGGTGTCGTGGTCGGCGAGCGCGGCGAACGACATCGACGCGTGGGAGAGTGCGAGCGCGTCGCCGAGCGTCGCCAGGAGTTCCTGATGGAACGTCGCATTCTCAGCCAGGAGTAGAGCTCGCCAGCCCGTGAGCAGCCCGGTCCCGTCCAAGACCGCGCCCGTCGGATGGTCGACGACCTCGGCCACGTCGGCGAAGAGCGAGGCCACGGCCTCCGCGTCCCGCGCGGCGAAGGCGGCGTCCAGACGCGCGTTCACCTCGCACGCCGCGTTCGGTCGAAGGATCGGGCGCACGCGGCGCGGCGCCGCCTCTGCCGCGCGCTCGTCGACGCGCGCGGGAGCGTCGTCGCTGTCCGCGGCGGACGTCTCGGCGCGGCCGGCGAGGAGCGTCGCGCCCTTGGCCTCCCAGAGCTCGATCGCGCGTCTCTCCTCGGTGTCGGCCTCGGCGCTCCGGCCCGCCGCGCGGAGCGCCGTCGCGAGCGCCAGGCGCGCGTTCGCGTGGTGGAGGAGCGCGTCGGTCCCGGCGGCGATGTCGACGGCGGCGCGCGCGAAGTCCACCGCGGCCGCGTGCTCGCCGCGTCGCGCGAGCGCCTCGGCGCGGACGCCGCGCCAGGCGATCGCCGCCTGGAGATCGTCGCCGGCGAGCGCCTCGCTCTCCTCGGTGAGCCGCTCGGCCTCGGCGGCGCGACCCTGGGCGAGGAGCGCGCGGCCGAGGTACGCCGCGGCCTGCGCGGCATCGGTCCCGAGCCCGTGGGCGCGGAGCCCCTCGTACGCACCCTTGAGGCTCCGCTCGGCGGCCGCCGCATCGCCTTCGAGCAGATGGACGAGGCCGGCGAAGACGTCGGCCTCGAGAATCTGGTGCGTGATCCCGAGGTCCTCGAGCATGCGCCGGGCGGACGCGATCATCCGCCGCGCGGCGTCGGTACGGCCGCGCAGGGCCTCGAGGACGGCCTGACACCGCAGCGCGACGGCCTCGACCCAGGGCGTCCCCTCGGTGATGCGCAGCACGCGCACGACGTCCAGGCAGCGCCCGCTCGCGCGGGTGACCGGGCTCGGCCCCCAGAGCGCGGCGAGCGGCGCGCCCGCGAGCACCGCGTTCGCGCGCCGGCGATCCCGCGCGCGCCGCGCTGCCGCGAGCGCACGGTCGAGCGCGGTCTCGCAGGCCCCGATCCGCCCGAGCTGCCCGAGCACGAGGGCCTGGACGGAGTACGCCTTGGCCTCGCCGGTGGCGTCGCCTGCCGCGGCGAGCGCCTCCGCGGCCGCGCCGACGGACTCGGCCGCGGCGCGGAGCGACGTCGGATCGGTGAGCGCGGCGAGCTGGCCCGCGAAGCTGGCGTGCCACGCGCGGAAGCGGTCCGACCCGGCCGTGAAGCGGCCGAGCTCGGCCAGCGCTCGGGCCGCGGGACCCACGTCGCCGGCGGCGAGCAACGCCTCGCACCAGTCGAGCGCCAGGTCGGCGCGCGCCGGGTCCGCAACGTCGAGTCGGTCGAGCGCGCGGCCGAGCAGGCTCGCGGCGACGCGGACGTCGTCGCGCGCGAGCGCCCGTCGACCCGCGGCCGCCAGATGACGGGCGGCGCGCTCGCCGAGGCTCCGCCCGTGCTCGTCGATCGGCCCGAGCTCGCGCAGGTGCTGGTGTGCCTGCTCGAGGTGCCACCCGATGGTCTCTTCGTGCTCGGCGGCCCCACCGATCCGGGTCTCGAGCCAGTCGGCGAAGCGCTCGTGCAGCTCCGCGCGCGTACCCTTCAGCAGACGTCGGTAGGCCGCGTCGCGGATCAGGACGTGGTGGAAGCGGAGCGACGGCTCGCCGAGGAACCACGCGGCGTCGGGCTCGACGAGCTCGCTCCGCCGGAGCGATTCGAGGCGGGCGTCGAGGTCCGTCACCTCGCGCGGAAGGAGATGCGCGACGGCCGCCCGCGAGAACTGCCGCCCGATGACGGCGGCGCGTTCGAGCACGACACGCTCCTCCGGACGGAGCCGCTCGATGCGGGCGGCGAGGACGGCGTGGATGGTGGGCGGCATCTCGAGACCGGCGAGCTCGGCCCCCGCCGTCCACCGGTCCCCCTCGCGTCTGAGCGCGCCGTCGTGGACGAGCATGCGCACCAGCTCGCCGACGAAGAGCGGGTTGCCCTCGCTCGCCGCGAGCACCCGTCCGGCGACGGCGGCCGGCAGCGCGTCGGCGCCGATCACGTTCGCGGCGAGGCGGGTCGCCGCGCCGGCGTCGAGGCCGCCGAGCGTCACCACGTCGGCCACGAGCCCGCCCGGCGTCGCGAGCGACGAGCGGGTGTCGCGCAGCTCGGGCCGCGCGGTCCCGAGTACGAGGAGGGGCGTGTCGGCGGTCCACTGCACGAGGTGCTCCGTCAGATCCAGGAGCAACGGCTCCGCCCACTGGAGATCGTCGATGGCGAGGACGACGGGGCGTGTGGCGCCGAGCGCGGCGAGGAACCGCCGGACGACGAAGAACGTCTCCTCCGGCGGGGCGGGAGTCCCCGCGAGGAGCGCCGCGACGCCGTCTGCGATCCGCGTCCGGTCGGGATCGTCCGGGGCCACCGCCGCCTCGATCGCGGCGCGCACGCCCTCACCGCCCGCGTCGATCCGGAGGAGCGTACGCAACCCCTCGGCGAGGGGAGCGAACGTCGTACCGCCGGCGGGGTCGCAGCGGAGGGTCAGGACGGTCACCTGCCCGCCGAGCCGTCGGGCGAACTCGTCGAGCAGCCTCGACTTCCCGAGGCCGGGCGAGCCGAGGACGACGACCAGCCGCGCGCCGCGCGCCGCCACGGCCGCGTCGTGCACGGCGAGGAGGCGCCGGAGCTCGTCGTCGCGTCCGACGAAGGCCGTCGCGGGCGCGCCGGCCGGTCGGTCGAGCGACACGACCCGGTATGCCGCCACTTTCTCGGAGCGACCCTTCAGGGCGAGCGCGCCGAACGGAGCGAGCGTCACCAGCTGGCCGACGAGGCGACGCGTCGCCTCGCCGACCAGCACGTCGCCGTCGTGGGCCTCCTGCTGCAGACGGGCGGCGACGTTGACCGGATCGCCGACGACGTCGGTGTGATCGTGGCTCACGACGACCTCGCCGGTGTTGACCGCGACGCGGAGCGCGACGGCGCCCATCGCGGGCTGGTCGCGGGCCACCGCGCGGAGGCCGCGCTGCATGGCCACGGCGGCGCGGACGGCGCGGATGGCGTCGTCCTCGGCGACGCTCGGGACGCCGAACGCCGCCATGACACCGTCGCCGAGCAGCTTCACGACGGTCCCGCCGTGCGCCTCGACGACCGCGCGGAGCGCGCCGTAGAAGCGGTCCATCATGCGGCGGGCGGACTCGGCGTCGAGACGTTCGTGCAGCGACGTCGACCCGACGAGGTCGGCGAAGACGATCGTCACGACCTTCCGCGCCCCGGCGGCGCCCTCGCCGGGGCGGGCCGCCAGGGAGGCGCCGCAGGCGTCGCAGAACTGGGCGTCGGGCGCGCTCTCCTTACCGCACGCCGGGCAGCGTGGCCCGAGGAAGGTGCCGCAGCCGCCGCAGAAGCGCGCGCCTGCCCGGTTCGTGCGCCCGCAGCCCGCGCAGGTGATGGCGCCACTCGCAGTCGGTGCCGGCACGCGTCCCGTTCCTAGCGTTCTCCGGTGTCACGCTTCAACGGCCGGCGACGAGGGCGCGGCGGGCGTCGTGGCGGCGCGCGGCGACCCGCGCACGGACGTCGATACGCGGCGCTTGCCGGGCCCCGGCCGATGCGTCAAGCAGCGGGCGTGGAGATCGCGATCCTGATCTTCGAGGGGCTGACGGCGCTCGACGCCGTCGGGCCGTACGAGGTGCTGAGCCGCGTGCCTGGTGCGCGCGTCCGCTTCGTCGCGACGGAGACGGGAGCGAAGCGGACCGACAAGGGCTCGCTCGGCCTGGTCGCGGATCACGCGCTCGCGGACGTCCGCCGTCCCGAGATCGTGGTGGTGTCCGGTGGGTTCGGTGTCCGGACGGCGCTCGGCGACGGGCGCGTCGTCGCCTGGGTCCGGGAATCGCACGCGACCTCGCGGTGGACGACGTCGGTCTGTACGGGGTCGCTCGTCCTCGGTGCCGCGGGGATCCTCCGGGGGCTCCGCGCGACGACGCACTGGCGGTCGCTCGAGCGGCTCCGCGAGTTCGGGGCGGAGCCCGTCCCGGACCGGGTCGTGGAGCAGGGCAGGGTCATCACCGCCGCCGGTGTCTCGTCGGGCATCGACATGGCGCTCCGGCTGGCGGAGCTCATCGCCGGGCGCGACGTCGCGCAGGCGATCCAGCTGAGCATCGAGTACGACCCGCAGCCGCCTTTCGACGCCGGCTCGCCCGCGAAGGCGTCGCCGCGTGTCCGGGAGCTGGTGGACGCGGGCTACGCGGGGCGGCCGGGCTCGGGTCGCAGGTAGCCCGACTCCCCCGCGCGCCCGTTTCGATCCCCGGCCGCGAGCCGCTATAACCCACCCCGCGCAACGGGTGCGCGAGGTGGGGAGGGGCGGGCCTTCCCCCGAGGAGGAGGAGGTCGCATGCAGGCAGGACTCAGGGTGGGGATGCTCGTCGCTGCGGTGGCGCTCTTCGTGGTGGCGCAGCCGGCGAGGGCGGGCGAGATCGAGCGCCGCAAGAAGCGGCAGCAGCACCGCATCGCCAACGGCGTCCAGAACGGGAAGCTGTCGGCGGCCGAGGCGTCACGCCTCGAGCATCGGGAGGACAGCATCAACAAGGAAGAGCAGGCGATGAAGGACGCCAACGGCGGCAAGCTGTCGCGCGCGGAGCGCCGGGAGATCAACCACCAGCAGAACAAGGCCTCGCGGCACATCTACCGGCAGAAGCACGACGCGAACGACAAGTAGCCCGTCTTGCCGCGCCAGGAGGCTCCGGGGCCTCAGCCGACGAGTGCCAGGCGGCGCTCGAAGGCCTCGAGGTCTCCCGGCGCGATGACGAAGTAGCGCGCCTCCGGGTGGTGGAAGACGAGCGCCGACACCGAGGCCTCGGGATCCATCATGTATCCCTCGGTCAGGCGGACACCGATCGCGCCCTCGACGTCGAGCAGGCGGAAGAGCTTCTCCTGGTCCTCCAGGCGTGGGCAGGCCGGATAGCCGAAGCTCACCCGGACCCCCCGGTAGCGCGCCTTGAACCGCTCCTGCATCGTCATCTCGGGCGGGTCGGGGAAGCCCCACATCTCGCGGAGACGGCGGTGGAGCAGCTCGGCGAAGGCCTCGGCGCCCTCGATCGCGAGGGCCTGCACGATGTGCGAGTCGAGGAAGCGGCCCTCCGCCTTCCAACGTTCGGCGAGCGCGCGGACGCCGTCCCCGCAGGTGACCGCGAAGAGCGCCACGTAATCCGTCGTGCTGGCGC
>CAZLYE010000420.1:0-5820 GCA_964562865.1 uncultured Binatia bacterium (SeqCode)
CGCGAGCTCGAAGCCGCGATCAAGCGGTACCTCGCGGTCACCAACGAGAGCCCGAAACCGTTCGTGTGGACCAAGACCGCCGATGAAATCCTCGAATCAGTCGCCCGGTTTTGTCGGCGAACTTCGGACTCGGGACACTAGAGCGTCGTCACGTGCACGAGGTTCGTCGCGGCACCGCCGCCGAACGGCCAGCCACCCGTCACCACCACGGGCGCGCCGTCCACGACGAGACCCGTCCCGCGGACGGGCGCGCGGAACCCGGCGAGCAGCGCGTCGGTGTCCGCGAACCACGGAACCGTGACCGCGGTGACGCCCCACACGAGGGACAGGCGCCGGCGGACGACGTCGTCCGGCGTGAGCGCGACGATCGGCACCGCGGACCGGTGCCGGGCGACGCGCCGGGCCGTCGCACCCGAGCGCGTCGGGACGACGATTGCCTGCGCGCCGACGCGCTCTGCCAGCTGCCACGCCGACTCGGCGATCATGCCGGCGACGTCGCCGTCGGC
Source organism: uncultured Binatia bacterium (SeqCode) (assembly GCA_964562865.1). GTDB lineage: Bacteria > Desulfobacterota > Binatia > DP-6 > DP-6 > CAZLYE01. The sequence goes on from CAZLYE010000420.1 coordinate 507, forward strand.
GGCCCCCGCGCGGGGTACGAGGAGGCGCTCCGCCTCGGCGGCGATGCGATCCATGATCCGCACCGCCTCCACCGGAAAGTGGCCGATCGCGGTCTCCTCGCTCAGCATCACCGCGTCGGTGCCGTCGAGGACGGCGTTCGCGACGTCGGTCGCCTCGGCGCGCGTCGGGAGCGAGCTGTCGACCATCGAGCGCAGCATCTGGGTCGCGGTGATGACGGGCTTCGCCGCCCGGTTGGCGAGCGCGATCAGCTCCTTCTGCACGGCCGGCACGCGCTCGATCGGGATCTCGACGCCCAGGTCCCCGCGCGCCACCATCACGCCGTCCGCCGCGGCGACGATCTCGTCGATCTGCCGCGTGGCCTCGGCCGTCTCGATCTTCGCGATCACCGGCACACCGGTCCCCTTCACCTCGTCCAGGTCGGCCGCGCGGCGGACGAAGGAGAGCGACACGAAGTCGACGCCCGCGGTGACCCCGAAGCGGAGGTCCTCGCGGTCCTTCTCCGTGAGCGCCGGCAGATCGAGGCGCGAGGAGGGGAGGTTGACGCCCTTCCCGGCGGGGATGTCGCCCGCGACGACGACGCGCGCGTGCGCGGTGTCCACCACCTCGAGCTGCATGAGCCCGTCCGCGAGGAGGACGGGGTCGCCGGGACGGACGGTCGCCGGCAGCGCGATCGGCACCACGTCGCCGGCCCTGCCGCGGACCGGCTGCGCGAGGCGGAGCTTCGGGCCGGCGAGATCCTGCATGATCGCGACGGGACGTCCGCCGGCGAGGCGGCGGATCGCGGCGATCAGCCGGCCGTGCTCGACCCGCGTCCCGTGCGCGAAGTTGAGACGGAAGACGTCCGCGCCCACGTCGAGCAGCGCCGCGATCGCCGCGTCGGAGGCGGTCGCCGGGCCGAGCGTCACGACGATCCGCGTGCGCGCCATGGTGGCTTCATAGCGTCCCGCGCGGAGCGGCGGTAGCGCTGCGCGCCGTCACGGCTTCTTGCCGAACAGCCTCGCGAGCTCCTCCCGCGCGCGGCTCGCGCCCGCCTCCGGACCGGCGGCGGGCGGCGCCGCGGGACGGAACCAGTCGCAGAAGTTCCCCTGCTCCTTCTCGGCGACGCGCTCGGCGGCGGGCTCGCGGCAGTCGCGCGCGGCCCCGGGCGCCCAGAACGTGCAGTTGCGGCAGCAGTGGAGCCAGGCGCCGCACCCGGCGCACAGCTCCCGGACGCCGATCCGGTCCGCGACGAGCTCCCGGCCGCAGCGGTGGCACCGAACCCGTCACGCGGTGGTTCTCGCCGAAACGGCGTCCGCCCCGCAACCGGCTGGACTCGGCCGCCGCCGCCGTGCTTGGATCGCGCCCCGATGCCGCCGCGCACGAGCCGCGCCGTGGTCCAGACGGCGCCGCGCCGCCTCGAGCTCCGTGACGTGCCGATCCCGGACATCGACGACGACAGCGCGCTCCTCCGGGTCGAGGCATGCGGCATCTGCGGGAGCGACGCGGAGCAGTGGACCGGCGTGCTTCCGGTCCGCCTGCCGGTCATCCCCGGACACGAGCCGCTCGGCACGATCGAGCGGATCGGCGATCGCGCCGCGAAGCGCTGGCGCGTCGACGTCGGCGACCGGGTGGCGGTCGAGTCCGTCGTCCGCTGCGGCCACTGCCGGGCGTGTCTCGAGGGACGCTACCAGGTGTGCCGCGGGCGCGGCGGCCTCTTCGGCCACGGCTACGTCCCGCTCTCGCATCCGCCCGGGCTCCGGGGCGCCTACGCCGACTACATGTACCTCGATCCGCTCTCGATGGTGCATCCGATCCGGAAGGACATCCCCGCGGGAACGGCCGTCATGTTCAACCCCCTCGGCGCGGGGTTCCGCTGGGCGGTGGAGATCCCCCGCACGGGCCCCGGCGACACCGTGCTCGTCCTCGGCCCCGGGCAGCGCGGGCTCGCGAGCGTCATCGCCGCCCGGGCCGCCGGCGCCGACACGATCATCGTCACCGGCCTCGGCCGGGACGCGAAGAAGCTCGCGCTCGCGAAGGAGCTCGGCGCCGACCACACGATCGACGTCGAGGCCGAGGACACCCGCGTGCGCGTGCGGGAGCTGACCGGCGGCCGCGGGGCCGACGTCGTCGTCGAGGTGACCGCCAACGCCGCCGAGCCCGTCGCCGAGGCGCTCCACTACGTCGCGACGGGGGGCCGCATCGTCCTCGCCGGCGTGAAGGGGTTCAAGGCGGTGCCGGACTTCGTGAGCGACCTCGTGGTCGCGAAGGAGATCACGATCCGCGGCGCGTTCGCGGTCACGAGCCGCGCTTACGAGGCGGCGATCCGCCTCATCGAGTCGGGCCGCGTCCCGCTCGCGCGCATGCACACGCACGACTTCCCGCTCGAGGACGCCGAGCTCGCGATCCGGACGCTCGCCGGCGAGGCGCCTGGTGAGGGGAGCATCCACTCCTGCCTCGTCCCGTAGCGCGAGGAAGCGGTCATCGCGCCCGTCGGCCGCGTGCGCGTGGTCCCGCCCAGCGGACCCGACGCAGGTCGACGCGGCCGTGGCGGCCGAAGCGCACGCCCTCGATCTCGAGCCGCTCGCGCTGGATCTCGTCCCACGCACCCTCCCGTCGGCTGCAGCGACCGGCGGCGTTCACGACGCGATGCCACGGCACCACGTGGAGGAGCGGGCCACGGAGCGCGCCGAGCGCGCGTCCGACCGCCCGCGCCGCGCGCGGCCGGCCGACGGCGGCCGCGACCTGCCCGTAGGTCATCACCCGGCCACGGGGGATCCGGCGCACGACGCGGTAGACGAGGCGGTTGAACGGTGGAAGGGCAGCCCGGCGCGCCACGCCCCGTCAGCTCCGCCCGAGGCGCGCGAGCTGGCGGTCGTGCAGCCGCCGCAGCGTGAGCTGCGCGACGATCGCGCCGATCAGCGCCGTGAACATGTCCCACTGCGTGTCCCACGGATCGCCCTGCGTCCCGAGGAACGCTGTCGCGGCGTCGCCGTCGCCACGGCCGTCCACCACTCGGTGAGCTCGTAGAACGCGCTCACGGCCAGGCAGACGCACGTGACGAGGAAGAAGAGCCACTTCCCGGGGCGGAGCGGGGAGCGACGGAGCCGAGCCGATCGTAGTCGTTCCGGGCGAGGCCGAGGGCGTCCCGCATCCAGAACCCGACCGGCACCTCGGCGTACGTGTAGTGGCCGCCCACCATGAGCATGAGCGCGTGGAGGAAGAGCAGGCGGTAGACGAGCGGCGTCAGCCGGAACCGCGGGTAGGTCACGACGAGGATCGGCAGGCCAATCAGGATCGGCGCCACCTCGAGGACCCAGGTGAAGCGGTCGTGTGGCGCCACCCCGGAGAGCGCGAGGAGCGCCACCCCGAGGCAGAGGAGGACGAGCGGCTCGCGGTCTCTCACGACGGGCGCCGTTTGTATCGTGCGCGGGCGCCGGATAGGAAGCGCCGACCGTCGATGAGCCGCGACGCCTGGAACCCCGACCAGTACGAGCGCTTCCACGACGAGCGGAGCCGGCCATTCCGCGACCTCCTGGCGCTCGTCCGCCCGCGGCGCGCGATGCGCGTGGTCGACCTGGGCTGCGGCACGGGCGAGCTGACCGAACAGATGCACCGGACGCTCGGCGCGCGCGAGACCGTCGGCGTGGACAGCTCCGACGCGATGCTCGCACGGGCGCGCACGCGCGCGGCCGACGGGCTCCGCTTCGAGCGCGGCGACATCGGGGAGTTCGCGCCGGGACCGCGCTTCGACCTCGTCTTCTCGAACGCCGCGCTCCACTGGCTGCCCGACCACGCGGCGCTCCTTCGCCGCCTCGTCGGCGCGCTCCGCGAGGACGGCCAGCTCGCCGTCCAGGTCCCCGCCAACTACGACCATCCGTCGCACACGGTCGCGCGCGAGGTGGCCGACGAGGAGCCCTTCCGCGCCGCGCTCGGCGCCGCGCGCGACGCGCAGCCCGGCGTCCTCGCGCCGGAGGAATACGCCGCGATCCTCGACGGCCTCGGGGTGAGCGAGCAGCACGTCCGCCTGCAGGTGTACGCGCACCGGCTCGCCGCCCGCGACGAGGTGGTCGAATGGACGAAGGGGACGCTGCTGACGACCTACGAGCGGCGCCTTTCCGCGGACGTGTTCACGCAGTTCCTCGCGCGCTACCGGGAGCGTCTGCTCCCGCGCCTCGAAGACACCCGGCCCCATCTCTTCCTGTTCAAGCGCATCCTGATGTGGGCCCAGACCCCATAGAGAGGAGACCCATGCGTCGTCTGCTCATGATCGTCCTCGTCGTCGTCACCCGCCCCGCGCTCGCCGCCACCTGGGAGATCGACCCCGCCCACACGAGCGTCCAGTTCTCGGTCCGTCACATGATGATCAGCAACGTCCGGGGCGAGCTCCGGAAGGTCGCCGGCACGGTCGAGGCCGATGACAAGGACGCCACCCGGTCGACGATCGAGGCGACGATCGACGCGGCGTCGGTCGACACCCGGGAGGCAAAGCGCGACGAGCACCTCCGGAGCGCGGACTTCCTCGACGTCGAGCACTTCCCGACGATCACCTTCAAGTCGAAGAAGATCACGAAGGCGGGGACCGGTCGCTACAAGGTCGTCGGCGACCTCACGCTCCACGGCGTGACGCGCGAGGTGACGCTCGACGTCCACGGGCCCACAGCGCCCATGACCGACCCGCGCGGCACGGTGCGCGCCGGGGCCGAGGCGACGGCGCGCATCGACCGGCGTGACTTCGGGATCACGTGGAGCAAGGCGCTCGACGGCGGCGGCATCATGGTCGGCAACGACCTGGACGTGACGATCGACGTCGAGGCGATCAGGAAGTGACGGGCCGCCGGGCGGGATAGAGCGGGAGCGGCTCGACCGGCATCGCGAGCGCCACGAGCCGGCCGGGCCCCGAGAGCGTGACGTAGAGGACGCCGTCGCCGAGGCAGCAGTTCGTCGGCTCGGTGCCCTCGCCCATCTCGATCACCGTTCGCACGCGGCCGTCGGGCTCGAAGACGACCACCACGTCGCCGAGGCTCCCGGCGACGTAGAGCCGGCCCTCCACGTCGAAGCAGAAGCCGTCGGGGAAGCCGCGCGGCAGCGTGCAGTGCTCCACGATCGACGCGCCGGGCCGCGGCGCCATGACGAGGATCTTCTGCGACACGCTCTGCGCCACGTAGAGTCGATCGTCCGGCCCGAAGGCGATCCCGTTCGGGAAGAACGGCACGTCGGCCACCAGCTCGACGCGGCCGTCGAGCGTGGTGCGCGCGACGCGGCCGACGCCCAGGTTGGCGAGGTCCTCCCAGTTGTGCGGGTCGGTATAGTAGAGGAGCCCGTCGGGTCCGAAGC
>CAZLYE010000421.1:0-4662 GCA_964562865.1 uncultured Binatia bacterium (SeqCode)
GCGGGCCGCCGATCGCGAGGTAGCCGAGGCGCACGCGGAAGTCGTCGCGCACGAGGTACGAGGCCCGCGGGAAGACGAACCAGGCCTCGCGCTCGATCGCGTACGTGCCGCGCACCTCGAGCTCGAGGCGGTCCGCGAGGACGTTCTTCCGCAGCGTCCCGGAGAGCCGCGTGTCCGGATTGGAGATGAGCAGGCGCGGGGCGGGCTCGAGCAGCGCGATCTGGTTCAGCTGCACGAGCGGCTGCCAGCCGTGGATCAGGTAGTCGGCGCCGACGCCCCACTCGACGGAGTCGAGGCTCGGAAAGAGCGTGCCGATCGGGACGGGAGCGCGCCCCGTCTGGAGCAGCTCGCGTCCGATCCGCCGGACCGGGAGCTCGGCCGGGCTCGGGATCAGGTTGCTCGCCTCTCGCAGGTAGGTCCGGTCGTCGAAGTACGCCGCCTCGGCGCGGAGCGTGAAGCCGCCGAGCGCGGTCGAAGCGTCGCCGCCCAGCATGTGGGTGGTGTCGTGCGTCTGACGGAGGAAGCTGTCCGCCCGTATGCGGAGCGGCCGCGTCGAGGTGAGCACCAGATCGGCCAGGAGGTCCGCGTCGGGGGCGGTCTCGGGGCCCGTGTACCAGTAGAGGTCCCAGTCGCTCTCGCGCCACGTCCCGCCGAGCCGGGCCGCGACGCCGCCCGCGTCGAGCCGGCGCGGCGGACGGTGGTTCGACGTTCCGAAGTCGACCGGGATCACCAGGGCGTGGGGGAACGGGACACCGAAGGCGCGCGACGCGACGGCGCGGGAGACGACCACCTCGGACGGCGGCACGGTGCTCTCGGGGAACCACCGCTCCTCGCGGAGCGCCAGCCGCGGCGGCACGGCGATCGGCACCCAGACGAGCGTCGCGCGGAGTCCGGTCAGCGCGATGCGAGGCACGTCGGGAAGGTAGTAGGTGCCGAGCAGCGCGGGGACGCCGATCTTCCGCTCCTCGTACTCCTGCACGAGCGGGTCGTGGTAGTCGCGGGGGTTGACGATGTCGGTCGGCGGGGCCCCGTCGAGCTTTCCCCAGGCGACGTTCTGGACGCCGATGCGCGCGTCAGCGTGGCGGAGATGCACGTCGGCGTACGCCTCGTTCACCTCGAGCGACGGCGAGCGATTCTGGAACTCGTGGTCGAAGTTGAGGACGCCCTGGTGCCCGCCCTCAAACGGGCCCCCGATCTCAGACCGCAGGTCGACGTGCCCGCGAAGCCAGCGCGTGACGGGCGTGTCGAGGTGGAGATCGAGGATCGCCCCCGGACGCTGGCGTGGCCCGCCTCCGGTGTCCACCACCGCGAGCCCGTCCACCCAGCCGCCCGCGTCGACGCGGCCGCCCGTCCCGGGCACCTCGACCGCGCACGCCGCGCGCGCGAGCACGAGCGCGCAGAGCGCCAGAGCGGCCTTTGCGTTGAACCGGGGGGGTGGCCTCTCTATACTCTGCGCATGGACGAGCGCGCGCTCCAGAAGGATCTCGACCGTCAGATCGTCGCCACCCACCGGCGCTTCGTCAAGGCGATGGACGGCCGGCTCGGCAGCATGAGCGTCGAGACCAAGGAGCGCTACTTCGCAGTGCTCTCGACGCTGGTCGAGAAGCTCGAGGCGAGCGGCAAGCCGATGCGCGACGTGATGCAGGAGATGATGGCCGAAGCAGCGACCCTGATCCTGCAGGAGATGCAGGGCTAGGCGCGCCGCGCGCGTCCGGGGACGCCTCAGAACAGCGCGGCGAGGTCGTCCCACCCGAGCTCCCCGAGCGAACCGACCACGCGATCCGCCCCGCCGAGCGCGTCCGCCGGATACGACGTCGTCACCGCAACGCAGCGCATGCCGGCGCGCCGCGCCGCCTCGACGCCCGGCTGCGAGTCCTCGATCACGAGGCAGTCCTCCGAGCGGAGACGCGCGGCGCGCGCGCCGAGCCGCTCGCGCGCGAGGAGGAATCCCTCCGGCGACGGCTTCCCCTCGCGGACGTCCTCGGCGCTCACGATCGCGGCGAAGCAGCCGGCGAGCCCCGCCTGCCCGAGGATCAGCTCGATCTCGTGGCGCAGCGCACCCGACGCGATGGCGAGCGGCACGCGCGCCGCTGCCTGGCGCACGAACGCCGGAACGCCCGGAAAGATGGGAGCGCCCGCGCGCACGAGGTCGAGGAAGCGCTCGGCCTTGACGGCGAGGAGCTCGCGCAGTCGTTCCGGCGAGGGCGTCGCGCCCGCGTCGCGGAAGGCCTGCAGGATCGCGTCCCGGTCGTCGAAGCCGAGGTAGCGCGCGTAGTACTGCTCGCGGGTGATCGTGACGCCTTCCGACGCGAGCACCCGCTGGAAGGCGGCCAGGTGGAGCGGCTCGTCGTCCGCGATGACCCCGTCGAAATCGAAGACGATGGCGCGGGGCCCGGCCGGCATCGCGCGCTTATACCGGGCGCGCCCGAGGCTGGCCAACGTCCGCGACCCTCCATACAATCGCCCGGCCCATGAAGACGACGTTCCGCACGCGTCTCCTGAACGGCCAGACGGGCGACCCGGCGCTCCTCGTCGCGCTCCGCTGGCAGGGCCGCGCGCTGCTCATCGACCTCGGCCGCATCGACCGCACGCCGGCGGGCGTCCTCCTCCCCATCGAGGCGGTATTCGTGTCGCACACGCACATGGACCACTTCATGGGCTTCGACCAGCTCCTGCGGCTCTTCCTCGCCCGCGAGGCGACGCTCCGGCTCTACGGGCCCGAGGGCATCGCCGACTGCGTCGCGGGGAAGCTCGCCGGCTACACCTGGAACCTGACCGACGAGTACGGCTTCGTGCTCGAGGTGACGGAGATCGGCGCCGACGAGATGACGAGCTGGAGCTTTCCGGCCCGGCGTCGCTTCGCGCGCGAGCCGCTCGGCCCGACGCGCCCGTTCACGGGCGTGGTCGTCGCCGACCCCGTCTTCACGGTCGAGGCGGCGCGGCTCGACCACCGCATCACGTCGCTCGCGTGGGCGGTGAGCGAGCGGATGCATCTCAACGTCCGTCCCGACGCGCTCGCGGCGGCCGGGCTCCAACCCGGGCCGTGGCTGAACGCGCTCAAGCAGGCGGTCCGTGCCGCCGCGCCGGACGACACGCCGATCGAGGTCGGGCGCGGCGTCCGCCGCCCTCTCCGCGAGGTGCGGGACGCGTTCCTCACCGTCACGCCCGGACAGAAGATCGCCTACGTCGTCGACACGCTCTTCTCGCCGTCGAACGCCGCGGCGGTCGTCCGTCTCGCGGCCGGCGCCGACGTCTTCTTCTGCGAGGCCCCGTTCCTGGAGGAGGACCTCGAGCAGGCCGCGCGCCGCTACCACCTGACGGCGCGGCAGGCGGGTGCCCTCGCGCGCGCGGCCGGCGCGCAGCGCCTGCAGGTGTTCCACTTCTCGCCGCGCTACGAGGGTCGCTACGGCGACATCCTGGCGGAGGCCCAGGCGGAGTTCGCCGGCCACGAGGTGCGCTATGGGGAGCTGGACCGCCGAGGCGCGGCGCTTCCTTGAAGCGCACCGCGTCGGCCACCTGGCGACGGCGGGGGCGGACGGCGCGCCGCACGTCGTGCCCGTGTGCTATGCGCTCGACGACGGCGCGCTCTACTTCGTCGCCGACGAGAAGCCGAAGCGCCGCCCGGCGCGCGCGCTCCAGCGTCTGGCGAATCTGCGCGAGAACCCGAGGGCCGCGCTCGTGGTCGACGAGTACGACGACGACTGGACGCGCCTCGCCTGGCTGCTCGTGCGCGGCCCGGCGCGGGCCGTCGAGGATCCGGCCGCGCACGCGGCAGCGCTGGTGCTGCTGCGCGCGCGCTATCCCCAGTACCGCGCCATGGCGCTCGACGACCCGGCGCGCCATCCGATCGTGCGCATCGAACCCGCCCGCGTGGTGCTCTGGCGCGCCCGGCGCTGACCGCGCTTTGCGCCACGCCTGACCGCCTCTTGCGCCGCTGCCTCACGGCCCACCCGGCGAAGCAGGTTTGCACGGTCCCAACCCCGCTCGCGGGGTTGGTCGGCAACGGGGACGACGGCATGTCGGGTGCGTCACACTGTCGTCCCCCCGGCCGGTGGCTGGCGAGCAGGACCCGTCCAAGGTCGCGGGAAATGAAGGGAAGTCACGACCGACTGAGCTCCGCCGGCGGACCAGGCCACGGGACGACGGCGGCCCGGGACGATCGCCCGAACGACCCCCCGCGGTGGCACCGGTTTCGCTACCCGGAACGCCCGAGGGGGCTGCGTACATGATCATCGACCGTGAGACCTTCACCGAGCTTGCCGTCCACCTGAAGTTGGCCTCAGACGCCATCCTCAAGACCGCACGTCACCTGGCGGTCCTCTCCAACGGCGACTCCTCGAACGAAGAACACTGGGCCGGCACGCTCGACAGCCTCATGGCGATGAACACCGAGATCACGGTGATGGAGAAGATCCTCCGCGCGCTGATGGAAGCGAACCGCGAGGAGGAGTCGCCCTCCCTGATGGTCCCCGACAAGAAGTCCGAACCTCTACCGAGCTAGCGCCACCGATCCACACCTCCCGCCGGCGGAGACGGGGCGGCCGCACCCGTCTCCGCCTCTCCCCTCAGTCTCACAGGGGTCTTCGGCCTGCCGCGGGTGGCGACTCGACGGGGCGACGGGAAGGCAGGCCGCGCTCGACCAGGTCCCGGCCATGCTATGGT
>CAZLYE010000422.1:0-4288 GCA_964562865.1 uncultured Binatia bacterium (SeqCode)
CGCTCGCGCCCGGAGGGACGGTCGCGCTCTCTACGCGGCTCGACGGCCGCGGTGTCGTGCCCTGGGCGGTGCGGGCGCGCTTCGCCGACCTCGACCCCGGGGCGGCCGTCGCCTGGCTGCCGCGCGCGACGCTCCACGGCGAGCTCCGCACGCGCGGACGAGGGCTCGACGCGCGCGGCCCCGTCGCCTATCGCCTCGCGCTCGATCCGTCGGACGTCGCCGGGCGGCAGATCGACCGCCTCGCGCTCGGCGGGCGCGTGACCCACGCCGTGCATCGCGTGCACGTCGCGGCGCGCGGCCCGGCCGGAGACGTCGCCGGGCGCGCGCGCGTCGCGCTCGGCCCGGCGCCCATCTACCGGCTCGCGGCGCGCGGGAGGGTCGCGCGGCTCGACGCGTTGGTCCCGTCGCTCGAGGGATGGGCGGCGGGCCGGGTGCGCGCCGAGGGCAGGGGCGTCGACCCCGCGGCGCGCACCGCGAGCGTCGACGTCGCGCTCTCGGGCGCCGTCGTCGACGGCGTGGCGCTCGAGCGCGGCGCGGCGCACGTCCGGCTCGCCGACCGGCGCGTGGCCGTCGAGACGCTGTCGCTCGACGGCGACGCGGCGCACGTCGCCGGATCGGGAGTGCTCGACCTCGGGGCACGCACCGCGACGCTCGCGCTGACGGCGAGCGCGGACCTGGGCGTCGTCGGGCGCCGCGCCGGCCGGCCGCTCGGCGGCCGCGCGACGGTGTCCGTATCCGTCGGCGGGCCGCTCGACGCGCTCGCGGGGAATGCGCAGGCGACGGTCGAGCAGCCGGCGTACGGCGGGGTCGTCGCGGACACGCTCGTCGCGCGCGGCGACCTGGCCGGCCTCGGCGGCCCCGCCGGGTCGGCGCGCGTGCACGTCGACGCGCCCGGGCTCCGCGTCGGCGACGGGAAGCTGTGGACGGCCCGGGCCGACCTCGACTGGCGGCGTGCGGGCGCCGAGGATACGGCGCATCTCTCGGCGTCGGCCGAGGAGATCGCAGGCCCGACGCACGCCCTCGCGCTCACGGTCGTTCGGACGCCCACCTCGACCCGGGGCGAGATCGAGCGGCTCGAGGTGGCGGCGCCCGACGGCTCGCCGTGGCGCCTCGCGAGCCCGGCGCGCTTCACGCTCGACGGGGGGCTCGCGACCGACGGGATCGTCGTCCAGTCGGGCGCCGAGCGCATCGCGCTCGGCGGACGGGTGGCCCTCCGCGGGCGCTCGGACGCGTGGCTGACGCTCGACCGGATCGCGCTCGCTCGCCTCTGCGCGCTCGGAGGCGCTCCCGCGTGCGGCGGCGCGTTCTCGGGACGCGTCGCGATCACGGGCGCCGCGGACGCGCCGACGATGACGTTCACCGCCCACGGACGCGACCTCGCGGTCGGGAGCGTCGCCTACGGGACCTTCGACGTCGACGCCGGATACGCGGAGCGCGACGTCCGCCTCCACGCGACGCTCCGCCATCCGCAGGCGGGCGAGGTGACGGTCGACGGCCACGTGCCGGCCGACCTCGCCTGGGCCGGGCCGCGCGTGGACGTGGGCCGCGCGCCGGTCGCGCTCACCGTGCGCGCCGACCGGCTCGACCTGACGATCCTCCAAGCGCTCGCCCCGCACACGCTCCGGTCGGCGGCCGGACGTCTCGCACTCGAGGTGAACGTCAGCGGGCCGCGCGCGGCTCCGCAGGCCGAGGGCCAGCTCACCGTCGACGGCGGGCGCGTCGAGCTCATCGCCGCGGGTCTCCCCTACGAGGACATCCGCGCGCGGATCACGGCGCACGGGACGCACGTCACCGTCGTGGAGCTCCACGCCCGCGCGGGCGACGGCACGATGGTCGTCGCGGGCGGCGCCGAGCTCGTTCCGGGCGGGCCGTCGACGGTGGCCCTCACGGTTCACATGGACAACTTCTTCGCCGTCCGGCGTCCGGCCTACGAGGCGGCCGTCGGCGGCGACCTCGCGATCCGCGGCCCGCTCGTGGGGCCGGAGGTGACGGGCCGGCTCGACGTCGAGCGCGCGCTCGTCCGTCCCTCGGCGCTCCCGTCGAGCGGCCCGACCGTCACGCACGACCCGACGATCACGGTCGTCGGACTTCCGGACGAGGCCGCCGCCGAGCAGCCGTCGCCCGCGCCGGCGACGCAGCTCGCCGACGCGGTGAAGGTCGCGGTGGAGGTGGACGTGAAGCGGAACGCGTGGATCCGGAGGGCGGACGCGAACATCGAGCTCAGCGGGACTCTCGAGATCACCAAGGCGCCCCACCAGCCGCTGCACATCAGCGGGCAGATCCGGCTGCTGCGCGGCTGGTACGCCTTCCAGGGCCGCCGCTTCACGATCGAGCAGGGCACGATCACGTTCACCGGCGCGACGCCGCCGAAGCCGACGTTCGACGTCACGGCGTCGAGCCGCACGCCCGACTACCGCGTCGAGGTGCGGATCACGGGATCCGCGGACAAGCCGAAGCTCACCCTGTCCTCCGACCCGCCCCTCGAGCAGGCGGACGTCCTCTCCGTCCTCCTCTTCGGCAAGCCGGCCAGCCAGCTCGGACGCGGACAGAGCGCTGCGCTCCAGGAGCAGGCGGTCCAGCTCGCGGCCGGCTACGTCATGCCGGAGCTCCGGACCTCGATGATGGAGGCCTTCGGGATCGACACGCTGCAGTTCGAGATGCCGAAGGGGACGGAGGCGGGGAGCGTGAGCGCGGGACGGTACGTCGCCGAGGACGTGTTCGTGTCGCTCGGGCAGGAGTTCGGGACGCGGAACGCGCAGGTCGTCGGGCTCGAGTACTCGCTCGGCCGGAGCATCTCCGTCCGCGCATCCACGTCGACGCGCGGCACGAGCGCCGTCGACCTGTTCTGGCACTACCGGTACTGATTCCACCCCGTCGCGCGGGTGCGCTGGCGCCCGTTGTCGGCCACGCCGGACGCGCTAGGGTGAGGCATGGACCGATTCCTGGAGCCACTGAAGCTGAAGGAGAGGGCGGACGAGGACGTCTACTTCGCGCGGCGCGACCGCGAGCTCATCCAGAAGCTCCATCAGGGCGACGAGGAGACCGAGCGCCGCTACGTCGCGGAGCTCGCACGCATGCGCTGTCCGCAGTGCGGCGCGCGGCTCGCGCGCGTGACGCGCCACGGAGTCACCATCGAGGAGTGTCCCCTCGGGCACGGGATGTGGATGACGGAGGCCGAGATGCACGCGCTCGCCGAGCGCGAGCGGACCGGCTGGATCGCGCGCTACTTCTATCGCCCGAAGCCCGTCGTCTGAGTCTCCGAGCCGGCGGGCGCGCGCAGGGGCGCGCCAGGGGATTGACCGGCAGGAACGCCCCACCACATCATCGCGCGGCACGAGTTTTCATGCTGGCGAGCCGGGGCAGCGCTGAGCCGCGCGCGCGGCGCGGGCCGTGCCGCGCCTTCACCGACGGGCAGGAGACGGGACTCCCGTGAGCCACACGGTCTTCCCTCCGGCCGGGGGGGTGATCGCGCGCCGCATCGTGCCGCCCGCGCTGCTGCTGCTCCTGGCGGGCGGGCTCGCGACGGCGTTCTCGCAGCGCCCGTGGGCGCCGCGCTCCGGCGTCGTCCAGCCGGTCGAGTTCAGCCACCGGGTCCACGCGGGTGTGAACGCGATCCCCTGCCAGTACTGCCACGCGTACGCGCGCCGCTCGCGCAACGCCGGCGTGCCGCCGATGGAGCGCTGCATCGGGTGCCACCGGCAGGTGCCCGGCGCCGAGCTCAGCGTGCCCGCACGCCAGCCGTGGACCGAGACGCGGCAGCTCCCCTTCCAGGTCGCGTGGAACCGGGTCTACGCGCTGCCCGACTTCGTCCGCTTCAATCACCGCCCGCACGTGCGCGCGGGCGTCGCGTGCCAGGAGTGTCACGGGCCGGTCGAGACGATGGACCGCATCGAGCCGGTCGCCGAGATCGACATGGGCTTCTGCATCACCTGCCACACCCAGCGCGGGGCGAGCCGCGACTGCAGCGTCTGCCACTACTGACCCGGTGATCGATGGACCTCTCGCGGCGCTCGTTCTTCAAGATGCTCGGCGTGGTCGGGGCCGCGGCCGCCGGCTGCGGCGAGGTGCCGTCGCGGCAGATCATGCCGTACGTCGTCCCGGACGAGACGCTCGTGCCGGGCATGCCGACCTTCTACGCGACGGCGTGCGCCGAGTGCCCGGCCGGCTGCGGCGTGGTCGCGCGCAACCGCGAGGGACGCATCGTCAAGCTCGAGGGCAACCCGCGCGATCCGGTGACCGGCGGCGCGCTCTGCGCGCGCGGGCAGGCGGCGCTGCAGGGCCTCTACCA
>CAZLYE010000423.1:0-3693 GCA_964562865.1 uncultured Binatia bacterium (SeqCode)
ATCAGGCTGCCCGAGAATGGCGTGATGACGCCGCCGCTCTCCTCGAGCAGCGCGGCCGTGGCGTTCCCCACGAGCGTCACCCCTCCCATGTGAACGACGCCGCCACTCGTCGCCCGGATGCCGACGCCGTTGCTGACCGAGGCCGACGGGTCGACGTTCATCTCCGCGGGGGACATCTCCGCCCAGAAGCCGGCGCCCGTGTTCGCGAACGCGCTCACGTCGACGAGCGTCGCGACGACGTCCCCGAGGATGTGCACGCCGAACGCGCCGCGCTCGACGCGGGTCCGCTCGATGAACGCCCGTGCTCCGCCGCTCGTGGGGGCGATCTGGATCCCACCGGCCGCGGCGTTGCGGACCGACGTGTCGGCGACCGTGAGCGTGCTACCTGGCGCCTCCGCGTCGACGCCGAAATTCTGGAAGTTCGCGATCACGCAGTTCTCCACGTCGAGACTCTGCCCCGCGAGGAAGCGGATGCCGTTCAGCCCGGGACTCCCGCTGCCGCCGAGGCCGTCCAGGCTGAGCCCACGCAGGATGACCGTGTCGGTCGGGGCCGCCTGGACGACGATCGCGTTCGTCCCCGCGACGAGAACCGATCCGAAGGTGCCGCTCCCGTCGATGATGATCGACTTGGTGATCGTCACGGCGCCGAACCCGCCCGGATCGAGCACGTCGATCTCGCCGTGCGCTGCCGTCTGGGCGATCGCTCCGGCGAACGTCTTGCACGGCGCCGTCCGGCTGCAGGGGTTGGCGTCGTCGCCCACGCCCGACACCCAGGTACGAGTCGCCTGCGCTCCGGCCGAGGTCGCAGTCACGAGTGAGAGGACGAGTGCGATGCCGGAAGCAGCGATCGGACGCTGGAGGATCGAGCGGATGGACGAACGCATCGGGCGCGTCTGTCACATTTGAGGGACGAAATCCAGCGCGTCGGCGCCGGGATGTCGCTGCGTGCGCGGCGCGGAGGCGTCCATGAGCGAACGATCGGCGTCGCGGGCACAGCGACAGATGTCCCGCGGTACCGTCGAGGAGCGGTCGGCGGCCCCTCCGTTCCGAGAGGGCCTTACGGCCGTACTTCGAGGAGCACCGTCTCGGTCGCGCTCCCGCCGGACCCGTCGGTGCACGTCGCGCTGAAGCGCACGTCCACTCCTCCACCGGCGGAGATCGCCTGGCCGGCGCCGATGGCACAGCCCGTGGCGCCACCGGACGCGAGGAATTGGGAAATCGTGCTCTCCATGGCCTGCTCGAACGCGCCCAGTTGAGTGACGGGGAAGCTTCCGACCGACGTGCACGGGAGGCTGACCGTGCCCGAAATGCAGATCGTGACGTTGTAGTTCCCCGGCGGGAGATTCGGCCCGGGGAGCGTCGTGCTCGTCGTCCCGCAGTCCCGGCCGCACACGGTGCCGGCGGCGCAACAGACGAGGGGGTCACCACAGGCCACGGGCGTGGCAGCGGGACAGGGATCCGTGCAGCCACCCTGTCCGCAGACACTTCCCGACGTGCAGCAGTAGTCCCCGCAGGCGACCGGATAGTCACTGCCGCAGCAGCCCGAGGTGTTGCAGGTCGCGCCCGAGGGGCAGCAGCGGCCATTCTGGCAGGCGACGGGGTAGCTCGCCGGACACACGAGCGGAGGATTCGCCACGCACGTCGACGTCGAGGGGTCGCAGTACGGGGTCGCCGGCGGGCAGAAGATGGTCCCACACGCTTCCGTCGTCGGGGGCTTCGGCCGCTTGAGGGGAGGCAGCTTCGCGCACTTCGCTGCCGGCGTCTGCATGATGCACTGCCCTTGCGTGCACTGCTGACCGTCCGCGCAGGGATTCAGCTGGCTGCAGGGTCGGGCGCACTGCGCATCGGCGGGATTCCCGAGACAGCTGTACACCATCTCCTTGACGCACCGCTTGTACAGGCAGCCCTTCACGAAGACGTTGCGACACCGGTCTCTGTAGAAGGGGCACGAGGTGTAGCACATCACGCGGTGGGCGCGATTCTGACGGAGGACCGTCCGTCGCAACGACGCGGGAGCAACGCCGGCGGCGAGGAGTAGAGCGAGCGCAACGAGTATCCTGTTCATCGGTCGGTCCTCTCTCGTCCTGTTCACACCCAGTGCTCGCTCTCCGTGGCAAGACCTATGCCGCCCGCCGCGCAAGCTGCTGTCAGAGCCGGCGTCCGCCACAGCGGCATCTTTGTGACGGGCCTGGCAGAATGCGGACGGATCTTGACGACCTCGATCTGCCGGGTCGGTATTCGTTTGTACTTCAACAAGTGGCCGGGTAAGCCAGGCGTCCGCCGTGCGGCTGCTCGCGCTCCTGCTCCCGACGACGCTCTCCGCGGTTCTCTACGGGCTCGCGTTCCCGCCGACGCGTCTCCGGCTCCTCGCCTGGGTCGCGCTCGTCCCGTTCCTCGCGGCGATCCGTCGCGCCCGGCCGGGCGCCGCGCTCGCCGCGGCGTGGCTGTGGACCGTCGTCGCCGCGTACGTCGTCGGCGACTGGTTCCCGCGGAGCATCTCGAGCTACTACCAGCAGCCCGTCATCGTCGGCGTGGCGTTCTTCGTCGGCGTCTCGTCGCTGATGGCGGCGCCGTACTACATGGCGTTCGCGGCGTGCTACCGCCGGCTCGCGCGCGTTCGTGCGCCGGTCGGGCCGCTCGTCGCCGGGGCCGCGTGGGCCGCGGCGGAGCTCGCGCGCGTGAAGCTCGGCGGGAACCCGTGGGCGGTGTCCGGGTACTCCCAGGTCGGGATGACGCCGCTCGTCCAGATCGCGGACGTCACCGGCGTCTACGGACTCTGCTTTCTCCTCGGCGCCGTGAACGCGGCGCTGGTCGAGCTGTGGGCGGTCGCGAGAGGCGATGCGGCCCGCCGGCGCGCGGCGCTCCGCGGCCTCGTGGCGGCCACGGCAGCCGTGGCGCTCGCGCTCGGTTACGGGGCAGTACGGCTGCGCGCGCCGATCATCACGCCCGACACGCCGCGCGTGACCGTCGCGATGGTGCAGGGAAACCTCGATGTCGGGTCGCAGTGGCGACAGGACTTCTACGGCCGGAACCTCGACGTCTACCTACGGCTGACGCAGCAGGTCGTCCGCGAGCGCACCCCGGCCGTCGTCTTCTGGCCCGAGAACGCGCTCACCTTCTTCCTCGCCGACGAGCCGCTCTACCAGGCCGCGATCGGCCGGCTCCTCGCGCCGAGCGGGGCGCAGCTCCTCATCGGGGGACCGCGGACGACCGGCGGCCCCGAGCCTCGGTACTACAACTCCGTCTTCCTCGTCGCGCACGACGGCCGCATCCTCGGCTGGTACGACAAGGAGCGCCTCGTGCCGTTCGCGGAATACTTCCCGTTCGCTGCGTTCGAGGGCCTCCAGCAGCGCTTCGCGCGCGTGCGCGCCTTCAAGCCGGGCGACGGCGGGAACCTGCTCTCGACCGTCGCGGGGCCGGCCGGCGTCACGATCTGCAACGAGGCGATGTTTCCCGAGATCCCGGCGGCCCGGGTCCGCGCCGGCGCGACGTACCTCGTGGACCCGGCGAACGACACGTGGCTCAGCCCGGCGTTCTCGGCCCAGCAGTTCGAGATCGTGTCGCTCCGGCCGGTCGAGGAGCGCCGCTACCTCGTCCGCGCGTCGACGTCCGGGCCGTCGGCGATCGTCGACCCGTGGGGACGCGTCGTCATGCGGACCGACTTCTTCACGCGGGCGGCGATCGCGGGGGAGA
>CAZLYE010000424.1:0-2835 GCA_964562865.1 uncultured Binatia bacterium (SeqCode)
CCATCCCGCCCCGCCCCGCCATCTCGAGCGAGCTGCTCGTGAGCCCCGCCGCACCCATGTCCTGGATGGCGATGACGTCGTCGCTCCGCATGAGGACGAGACACGCCTCGAGGAGGAGCTTCTCGGTGAAGGGGTCGCCCACCTGGACGGCGGGCCGCTTCTCGCCGCTGGTGGCGTCGAAGGCGGCCGAGGCGAGGAGGCTCGCGCCGTGGATCCCGTCGCGTCCCGTCCGGGCGCCAACGTAGATGACCGGGTTGCCGACTCCGGCGGCGCGAGCGCGGAAGATGCGCTCGCGCGGCGCGATGCCGATCGTGAAGGCGTTCACCAGGATGTTGTGGTCGTACCCGGGGTCGAAGTGCAGCTCGCCGCCCACCGTCGGGACGCCGATCGAGTTGCCGTAGTGGCCGATGCCGCCGACCACGCCCTTCACGAGGAATGGCGTGCGCGGGTGATCGAGGCTGCCGAAGCGCAGCGAGTCGAGGCTCGCGACCGGACGCGCGCCCATCGTGAAGACGTCGCGCAGGATGCCGCCGACGCCCGTCGCCGCGCCCTGGAACGGCTCGATGAACGAGGGATGGTTGTGGCTCTCGATCTTGAAGATCGCCGCGAGCCCGTCGCCGATGTCGACCGCGCCGGCGTTCTCGCCCGGTCCCTGGAGCACCTGCGGACCCGTGGTGGGAAGCTGGCGGAGGAAGGCCCGCGAGCTCTTGTACGAGCAGTGCTCCGACCACATGACGGCGAAGATGCCGAGCTCCTCGATGGTCGGCGGGCGCCCGAGGAGCTCCAGGATCTTCGCCCACTCCTCCCGCGTGAGGCCGTGCTCGTCCGCGACCTCGGCGGTGACGGCGCGCGGCATCAGGGCGTGGACGCGATCGGCTCGACGCCGGTGCCGCGGCGGGCCCGCGCCTGCACCGATGCCTGCACCGAGCGGAAGAGCCGGAGCCCGTCCTCGCCGCCGACGAGGCGCTCCGCCGCGTGCTCGGGATGCGGCATGAGCCCGACGACGTTCCGGCCCGGGTTGCAGATTCCTGCGATGTTCGCGAGCGATCCGTTCGGGTTGGCGTCGGGGACGGGGCGACCCGTCGCGTCGACGTAGCGGAAGACGACCCGCCCTTCGCGCTCGAGCGCCTTGAGCGTCCCCTCGTCGGCGACGTAGCAGCCCTCGCCGTGCTTGATCGGGAGCCGGAGGAGCTCGCCCGGCGTGCAGCCCCGGGTGCAGCACGTGTCGGTCGTCTCGACCTTCACGGTGACGACGTCGCAGATGAAGCTGAGCGAGCGGTTGCGGATGAGGGCGCCCGGCAGGAGTCCCGACTCGCAGAGGATCTGGAACCCGTTGCAGAAGCCGAGGACGAAGCCCCCGTCCCGCGCGTGGCGGGCGACCGCTTCCATCACGGGCGAGGACTTCGCCATCGCGCCGCAGCGGAGGTAGTCGCCGTACGAGAAGCCGCCGGGCAGGATGACGCAGTCGGCGCCGCGGACGTCCCGATCCTTGTGCCAGAGCGCGACGGCCTCGTCGCCCAGCACGTGCTCCGCCACCCGCAGCGCGTCGCGGTCGTCGTTCGAGCCGGGGAAGACGACGACGCCCCAGCGCATCAGCGGCCGTCCTCCCCGAGCTCCACCCGGAAGTCCTCGATCACGCCGTTCGCCAGGAGCCGCTCGCACATCTCGCGGAGCCGGCTGCCCGCGGCGTCACGCCCGGCGTCGCGCAGGCGGAGCTCGATGTACTTCCCCACCTTCACGTCCTGCACCTCGGTGAAGCCGAGCGCGTGCAGGGAGTGCTGCACGGCCTTCCCCTGAGGGTCGAGGATGCCGCGCTTCGGGGTGACGTAGACCCGCGCGAGGAGACCGGGCATCGCGCCCCGTCAGGCGGCCGCGCTGCAGATCCGCCGGGCCGCTTCGTGGTAGGCGTCCTCGACGCCACCCAGGTCACGCCGGAAGCGGTCCTTGTCGAGCTTCTCGCCCGTCGACTTGTCCCAGAAGCGGCACGTGTCCGGGCAGATCTCGTCGGCCAGCAGGATCTTCCCGTGGTGGCGCCCGAACTCGAGCTTCATGTCGACGAGCACGATGCTCCGGCGGTCGAGGAACTCGCGGAGCAGCGCGTTCACACGGAGCGCGGTCTGGTTGATCGCCGTCATCTCCGCCGGTGTGGCGAGCTTGAGATAGCGGATGTGCCAGTCGTTGATCATCGGGTCGTCGAGGGCGTCGTCCTTGTAGTAGTGCTCGATGATCGGCTCGGGGAGCGACTCCCCCTCGGGCTTGCCGAGCCGTTTGGCGAGGCTCCCGGCGATGATGTTCCGCGCCACGACCTCGACCTTCACGATCTCGCAGGCGCGGATGAGCATGTCGCGGTCGGAGAGCCGGCGGACGAAGTGCGTCGCCACGCCCTGCTCCTCGAGGAAGCGGAAGAGCACCTCGGACATCCGGTTGTTCAGGACGCCCTTTTCCACGATCGTGCCCCGCTTCTTGGCGTTGAAGGCGGTGGCGTCGTCCTTGAAGTGCTGGATGAGGAGGTCGGGATCGGAGGTGCGGTAGACCTGCTTCGCCTTCCCCTCGTAGAGGAGCTCACGCTGATCCATCATGCCTCCCGGAGATCGTCGCCCAAGGCGCGCGTGAACAGATCGTCGATATGCCGGAGGTGGTGGGTGATGTCAAAGAGGCGGTCGAGGTCCCCGGGCGCGAGGTGCCGGGCGACGTCGGGATCGGCGCCGAGGCGGGCGCGGAAGTCGCCCCCCGCGAGCGCGTGACGCTGCACCCAGCGGTAGGCCTCGTCGCGCGCGACGCCCCGCCGGACGAGCGCGAGGAGCACCTGCTCGGAGAAGATCGCGCCGCCGAGGC
>CAZLYE010000425.1:0-4383 GCA_964562865.1 uncultured Binatia bacterium (SeqCode)
ATGACCGGGTCGGCGTCGGCGTCGCCGCGAACGGGCTCAGCAACCCGCACGCGGACTACCTCGCCGCGGGGGGCGTCGGCTTCCAGATCGGCGACGGCCGGCTCGCCTACCGTCCGGAGACCATCGTGGAGGCGTACTACCGGCTGCAGCCGCTCTCGTGGGCCGCGCTCACCGTCGACTAGCAGTTCGTGGCCGATCCGGCGGACAACAGCGCGCGCGGCCCGGTGTCCGTCGTGTCACTCCGGCTGCACCTGCTGTACCTCACCGGGCGCGCGGGACCGTGAGCCCGTAGAGCCGCGCGGCGTTCTCGCAGACGATCGGACCGAGCTCCGCCGTCGGCACGTCGGCGAAGTCGCGGGCGATGACCTCCCGCGAGCGCGGCCAGGTGGAATCGGTGTGCGGGTAGTCCGACGCCCAGAGGAGGCTCTCGCGGCCGACGGCGTCGCGGAGGCGGATCCCGATCCGGTCCTCCTGGAAGGTGGCAGCCACCTGGCGGCGGAAGTAGTCGCTCGGGCGGAGGCGGAGATGCGGGTGGAAGGCGCGGAACTTCTCGCCGGCGTGGTCGAGGCGGTCGAGGTAGTGGGGGATCCAGCCGATGTCGTTCTCGACGGAGACGATCCGGAGCCCGGGGTGGTGCTCGAAGACGCCGCCGAAGATCATCTGCGAGATCGACCGCTGCGCCGCGTGGTGCGTGAACATGTACGCGACGGCGAGCATCCCGGCGGTGCCGCCGAGCGGGACGGCGCCGGTGCCGAGGTGCAGGCTGAGCGGCAGGCGCGTCGCCTCCGCCGCCGCCCAGAACGGCTCGTAGGAGGGGTCGCTGTAGGGCCGGTCGTCGGGCGCCGACGACCAGATCATGGCGCCGCGGAGCCCGAGCTGTGCCGCGCGCTCGAGCTCGGCGACGCCCTGCGCGACGTCGTGAAGCGGGACGAGTGCGATCCCGGCCAGCCGCTCCGGCGCGGCGCCGCAGAACGTCGCGAGCCAGTCGTTGTACGCGCGGAACGTCGCCGCCTGGAACGCGGCGTCGCGGATGCGGAAGAGCTGGAGCGCGAGGCTCGGATACACGACCTCCGCGACCACCCCGTCGCGCTCCTGGTCGCGGAGGCGCGCCGTCGGGTCCCACCCGCCCGGCCGCACGCGCTCGTAGCCCTTCGTGAAGTGTGCCGGCAGCTCCTCGGGCGCCACGTCTGCGCCCGAGAAGGCCGCGATGCCGAACGGGGGCACGTCCTCGCACACGAAGAACGCGCCCGGCTGACCGCCGTGCCCGACGACCACGCGCGGGATCCGGTCGCCCCAGCGGCGCTCCATGCGCGTGGTCCACACGTCGCCGGGCTCGACGACGTGCGAGTCGGCGGAGACGAGGCGAAGGTCCTTCAGCTCCATCGCGCCAGACTTCCACACCGGAGCCGCGCCCGTCCAGGCGCTCAGGGCGTGGGGCTCCCCGGCGCCGGGAGACTGGCGAGCGCCGGCTTCAGCCGTATCGCCTCGGCGTAGTGCCTGCGTGCCTCGTCCTGCCTCCCCGCTGCCGAGAGCGCCAGCGCCATGTTGTAGTGCAGCTCCGGGAGGTCCGGCGCCAGCCCCAGGGCGGCCGTGTACTGCTGGACCGCCTCGGGGAAATTGCCCTGCACCAGCATGGCGCTCCCGAGGTTGCCGCGCACCTCGACCGAGCCGGGCTTCAATCTGAGGGAGCGGTCGTAGTCCGCGACGGCCTCCTCGTACCGGTGGACGCTGGCGAACGCGAGGCCGCGGTTGTTGTAGGCCTCGGCGTAGTCGGGGTCGATCCGCAGCGCGTCCTCGTACTGTCGGATCGCGAGATCCGTCCTGCCGAGCTTCTGGAGCGTCAGCCCGAAGTTGTTGTGCGCTGCCGGATTGTCCGGCCGCAGTCGAAGCGCGGTCGTGTAATGCTCTTCGGCTTCGGTATCCCTGCCCAGCTCCGCCAGCCCTCGACCGAGGTTGTTGTGCGCGTCTGCGTACGTCGGATCGAGCTCCACCGCCCTGGCGGCTTCGCGGGCGGACTCGGCCGCCCTTCCGGCCTCGAACAGGAGAAACGCCAGGTTGTTGTGCGCCCGAGCGTTGTCCGGACGTCGGGTGACGACGTCCTGCCACATGTCGATCGGGCTGAGGTACTGTGCGTGGCGCCGAACCGTGAGGAGCGCCAGGGCGGTCGCGGTCGTGACCAGCAGACCGCGAGCGAGAAGCCTCCGGGCGGGGATCGCCGGGATGGTCCCGCTCAGGGCCCGGTCCGCTCCCAGCACGAGGAGCACCACGAGCGGGGCCAGGGGCAGGTACATGCGGTGCTCGGCGGCGAGGTCCTTGATGGGAACCACGCTCGCGCTCGGGGCGACGAGCACGAAGAACGCCGCGCCGAGAAACCCGAGCGGTGCGCTCCGGCGAAAGGCCCAGACGGAGAGCACGACGAGGCCGCCGATCACCAGTCCGGGAAGGACGATCGCGACCGGGTCTTCCGCGACGGGCCATCCGTAGTCGAGGACGAGCGGCCACGGCCAGACGACGAGTCGGAGGTAGTGCAGCACGACTCCCGGCTGACTTCGCGCGTACATCCATGCCGAGAGGGCCGGCATCGAGAAGCCCGCGGTCCCTTCCGACTCGTGATGCTGGCTCAGCACGACGAGCAGCACCGTCCAGCTCGCCGCGAGGCAGATGTAGAGTCCGCGCCGCTGCCGCCACGCCCCGCGCCACGAGCCGGCGAGCAGGGCGCGATCGTACAGCGCGACGACCACGGGCGTCGCGACCATGACCGGCTTGGTTCCCATGCCGAGAGTGCAGGCCAGGGCCGCGGCGCCGTACCATGGCCGCGAGCGAACGGAGGTCGCCCCGCGGAGGACACAGTAGAGCGTGGCCAGCGAGAAGAAGCCGGCCAGCGATTCGGCCCGCTGGCTCACGAACGTGACGCTCTCGGTCTGGAGCGGGTGGACCGCCCAGAGGAGGGCGACGGCGAACGCGAGCCACGCAGCGCGCTCAGCGAGCGGCAAGCGCTCCGCCCCCTGCAGAAGAGTCCGGCGAACGATGCCGATGAGCAGCAGCGCGCCCAACACGTGAATCACGAGGTTGACCGCGTGATAGCCCTGCACGTCGAGCTTCCCGACGGCGTGGTTGGCGGCGAAGGACAGTTGCACGATGGGTCGCGTCGATCCGACCATCGCCCGCGCCGTCGAGACATGATGGTGCTCGAAGGTCTCGACGATGCGGTCGTCGTCGAAGATGAAGGGTGCCTGGAGGGCATTCCAATGGACGGCCACGACGGCGGCAGCGAGCACGCACGAGAGGATGAACGGCAGCCGCGCGCCAGGCCGCATCGGGCGTTCGCGGAGAGGAGCAGCCCGCGTTGGCGACCGTCCCTGCCGTGCTGCTCCGAGACGGCCTCGTGGTTGATCCATCGCGCGCGTCTTCTACCAGATTTGCCTCGTTGGGCGTGATGTGTGGACGCCGACCCTCGAGACGCTTTGACAGCGCGGCGGCACGCGGCCTAGGAGAGGCGCCATGTACGACGGCCACCTCGTCATCGACGCGGACTCGCACAAAATGGAGAACCCGGTGGTCTTCTTCGACTACCTGGAGCCTCCCTACCGCGACCGCCTCCTGTCGCGCACCGACCGCTGGGGGCAGCAGCGTCTCGTGGTCGTCGACTTCAACCCGCAAACGGGGCGGAACGACCTGGAGCGCGTCTTCCCGCAGCCCGACGGACCCGGGAAGGGCGCCTACTGCGCGATCCACCCCGAGACCGCGATCGGCGCCGTCTTCAACCGCATCCGCCTCGAGCACATGGCGCGGGAGGGCATCGACGCGCAGGTGATCTACGGCTCGATGACGCTCTCCTTCGAGACGCTCCTCGACCGCGACC
Source organism: uncultured Binatia bacterium (SeqCode) (assembly GCA_964562865.1). GTDB lineage: Bacteria > Desulfobacterota > Binatia > DP-6 > DP-6 > CAZLYE01. The sequence continues at coordinate 3,863 of CAZLYE010000425.1, forward strand.
TCGCGGTCGCGTGCATGCGGGCCTACAACGACTACATCGCCGACGACTGCCGTCCGTACGCGGGCCGCATCTTCCCGGTCGGCTACGTCTCCTTAGCCGACGTCGGCGAGGGGGTGCGCGAGATGCGCCGGTGCGTCGAGGAGCTCGGGATGATCGGCGTCCACCTGCCCCCCGCGGTGCCGGTGCCGCATCCGGCCGCGCCGAATGCGTTCCCGATGATCCGGCTGCCGAAGCACGTGAGCCACCCGGACTTCCAGCCGGTCTTCGAGACCGCCGTCGCGCTCGACGTGGCCCTCGGCATCCACGGCTCCCCGGGCGTCTATCTCCCGTCGGGCGTCGCGGAGCAGGTCGACACGTTCATCCTCTCGCACATCTTCGGCCACCGGAACCAGATGCAGATGGCGCTCGCGGCATGCGTGTTCGAGGGCGTCTTCGACCGCTTCCCGACCGTCCGCATGGGCTTCCTCGAGGCCGGGTGCGGCTGGCTTCCCGACCTGGTCCACGCCTTCCACGAGCACTGG
>CAZLYE010000426.1:0-7480 GCA_964562865.1 uncultured Binatia bacterium (SeqCode)
CCCACGCCTGCTTGTACGCGTTCGGACCCGGGTGGTACGGCAGCAGCGAGGGGTGGATGTTGACGATGCGGAACGGGTAGCGGTCGATCACGCGCGGCGTGAGGATCTGCATGTAGCGCGCGAGCACGACCAGGTCCGGGCGGTGGCCGGCGAGGTGTTCCAGGAGGAAGTCCTCGTGCGCCTTCTTGTCCGTCGACGGCGCCCACGCGAAGGGGATCCCGTGGTCGCGGGCGAGCGGCTCGAGATCGGGATGATTCGCGAGCACGCCGACGAGCTCGCCGTTCAGGAGACCGGCCGCGCGGTCCTCGATCAGCTGCGCGAGGCAGTGCGGCTCCTTCGTGACCAGCACGGCCACACGCTTCGGCTCCGGCCGCCCGCCCGCGAGCCGGACCGTCACCTCCATGCCGATCTCCTCGCCGATCCGGCGGAGCCCGAGCACGAGCTGGTCGAGCGTCGTGTCGACGTCGGACAGGTCGACCAGCATCGTCATGATGAAGAGGCCCTCCATCACGCGCTGCTCGATGTCCTCGATGTTGATGTTGCAGGAGGCGAGGTAGGTCGAGATGCGCGCCACCACGCCCTTCTGGTCGCGGCCGATGACCGAGACGACGGCGCGGTTCGGCACGTGAAAACCTTACCCGCCGGGTCGCCGAGGACGCAAGCGCGTCAGCCCGGCAGGCGGCCGGTCTTCCGCCACCAGCGCACGCTGTGCCCCGGCGCGTGGAGGAAGATGCCGCCGTCGAGGTAGACGACCTGCCCCTGCATCCACGCCGCGTCGCCCGAGCAGAGGAAGGCGACCAGCGCCGCGACCTCGTCCGGCGTACCGAGTGCCCGCAGCGGTGTCGCGCCCGCGATCTCGTCGAGGAACTCTCGCCGGCCGGCCTCGTCGCCGAGGTACATGTCGACCGAGTCCGTCTGCACGTACCCGGGGTTCACGCAGTTGACGGTGATGCCGCGCGGGCCGAGCTCGACGGCGAGGTAGCGCGTGAGCGCCTCCAGCGCGGCCTTGGCCGACGCGAGCACGCCGTGGCCCGCGACGTAGCGGTGCGTGTCCATGCCGGAGATGGTGACGATCCGGCCGCCCGTGGACATCCGCGGCGCCAGGCGCTGGACCATCTGGAGGAACGCGCCGATCGTGATCGCGTAGGTCTTCTCGAGGTGATGCGGCTTCACCTCGAGGAGCGGCTTGAACGCCGTCGCCGCCGCGTTGGCGACGAGGATGTCGACGGGCGCGTCGCCGAGGCGGTCGAGCGCGGCAGCGAGCTCGGACGGCTCGCCGAGGTCGGCCCTGAGCGCGACGCAGCGCCGTCCGAGCGCGCGCACGCCGGACTCGACCTCCGCCGCCGCCGCGTCGTCGCGGCGGTAGACGAACGCGACGTCGGCGCCGTCGAGCGCGAGCCGCTCGACGATCGCGCGTCCGATGCCGCGCGAGCCGCCGGTGACGAGCGCGAAGGGCATCGGGCGGTCATTTCCACTTCCGCTCCCCGCTTTGCAAGCGGGGGACGGGGCTGCGGGTTTGCGGTTCTCCAACGCGCATGTCCCACACGGTGGATTCATGATGGTAGATTCATGCATGATTCCCTGAGGACCAGCCGAACGACACTTCGGCCTCGACACAGCAGGAGACAGGCGATGCGCTCACGCCTGCCACAGATCCCGTCCGGGCCCGTCACTGGACCCGCGGCAGGGCCCGGGCGCCTTGCATTCCCGTGAGGCGCGCGCGACGCTCTGACGGTGGTTCCGACGGACGGCCCTGCGACCGGGGTGCTCACCTTCCTGTTCACGGATCTCGAGGGCAGCACGCGGACCTGGGAGCGGGAGCCCGAGGCCATGGATCGCTGGCTCGCGCGCCATGACGAGATGGTCGTCGACGCCGTCGTCGCGAACCACGGTCGCGTGTTCAAGCGCACGGGCGATGGGGTCTGTGCCGTGTTCGCCGCCGCTGTCGATGCCGCGCGTGCCGCGCGCGACATTCAGAGCACGCTGGCGGCCGCCGGACACGAGCACGTGGGTCCACTCCGCGTGCGCATCGCCCTGCACACGGGCGAGGCGCGCGAACGGGCCGGTGACTTCTACGGGCCGACGCTCAATCGCTGCGCGCGTCTGCTCGACATCGGCCATGGAGGGCAGGTGCTGCTCTCGGCGGCGGCGACCGCGCTCCTCGGCGCCGCCGGTGCGCGAGCGGGTCTTGCGCTCGTCGATCTCGGCCAGCATCGGCTCCGCGACCTGCAGGAGTCGGAGCACGTCTGGCAGCTCGCTGCGCCGGACCTCGACCGCGCTTTTCCGCCGCTCCGGTCTCTCGACACCTTTGTCCACAACCTGCCGGTGCACCGCTCGCCGTTCATCGGGCGGGAAGCCGAACAGCAGGCGCTGCACGACCTGCTCCAGAAGCATCGGCTGGTCACGGTCACGGGCGTCGGCGGCTGTGGCAAGACGCGGCTGGCGCTCGAGGTCGCGGCGCGAGAGCTCGATCGCTTCGTCGACGGGGTCTTCTTCGTCGACCTGTCGACCGTCGTGGAGCCGAGCCTCGTCGCGTCGACGATCGCCACGGCAGTACACGCATCCGCAGGCCCGGGGTCCAGCGAGGAGCGGCTCACCGACTTCCTCTCGGACCGTCGGGCGCTCGTGGTCGTCGACAACTGCGAGCATCTGCTCGACGCCTCTGCCGTCGTGGTCGACCGGCTCCTCGGGAGCTGCCCGCAGGTGTCGGTGCTCGCCACCAGCCGTGAGCCCCTCGCCATCGAGGGCGAACGCGTCTGGCGCGTCCCATCGCTCAGCCTTCCTGAGGGCGACCTCCTCGACGAGGTCGCGCAGTCCGAAGCGGGGCGGTTGTTCGTCGATCGCGCCGCCGCCGTGCGTCCCGGCTTCGCGCTCAGCGCGGACAACAGCGCCGCCGTGGCAGAGGTGTGCCGCCGCCTCGACGGCATCCCGCTGGCCCTCCAACTGGCCGCCGCGCGCGTCGCGCACCTGGCACCGGGTGAGATCGCCGCGCGCCTCTCGGATCGATTCCGATTGCTCAGCACCGGCCGACGCGGGGTGCAACGGCAGCAGACCCTGCAGGCCGCCTTGGACTGGAGCCACGACCTCCTTCGCGATCCGGAGCGACGGCTTCTGCGGCGGTTGTCGGTCTTCGCCGGCGGTTGGTCGCTCGACGCCGCGCAAGCCGTGTGCGCCCGAGACGATCTGGACCCCGATTCGATGGTGGACGTTCTCGGCAGCCTGGTCGCGCGGTCCCTGGTCGACGTACAGGATCGCGGCAGCCACACGCGCTATCGGCTCCTCGAAACGGTGCGCATCTACATGCAGGATCGGTTGGTCGCTGCGGGAGAGGCGACGGCCGTTCGGGATGCCCATGCGGAGTGGTGCCTGCGTCGGGGCGAGACCCTTCCGGACGGGCGTGATGCCCCCGGCCTCCGCCTGTGGTTCTCGTACGGATCTCCGGATCTCGTTGAGGATCTGTCCAACATCCGCCAGGCGGCGGACTGGTGGATCGCACAAGGGCGCGCCGAACTCGTCGCGCGCATCGCCGTGGCCACGGCCCCCGCATTCGGCTTCCAGGGGCGCGGGGAGGAGGTGCGCGAAGCGCTCGAGACCGCGCTCGCCCACGAGGCGGAGCTGCCGCGCCCGCTGCGCGTGCGATGCCACAGCGCCTGGGCCGGCATGGCGGAGGGGCAAGGCGACTTCTTCGTGGCCAATGAACGCGCCCGCACGGCCATCGAACTTGCCGAGGATCCCGCCGAGGCTGGTGCCGCGTACTCACTCCTGGTCGCGAACCTCAACTGGATCGATGCGGATGAGGCGGAACGCCTTCTCTCGACCGCATCGCGATGGGCGGCTTGCCTCGGTCCGCAGGCAGAGGACTACATCCACTTCGCACGCGGCGAGCTGGCGATGGCTCGCCATGACTACGATCGGGCGGTCGCGCTGCTCTCGCGGGCGACGAAACATGAGCTCTTCCCGACGCTCGAATACGATCTCGTCGTCGCGCATCTGCTGCGCGGCGATTCCGCGCGAGCGGAGGCCATCCTCGAGGCGAGCGCCCCGGGCAAGGCCGACGTCGGCCGGGTGTTGGAGTACAGCACGTCGGTTCTGCGTGCGCTGATCCGCGTACTGCGCGGTGACCAGGAAGGAGCGCGCACGCAGCTCACGGAGACATTGGCTCACGTGCGCCGCTGGAAGGTGCCGCTCGGGTTGGCCGACTGCGTTCTCGGCTGCGCCGTGATCGCGTTCCACGAGGGCGACACGCGCCGGGCCTCCGAGCTGCTCGAGGCCGTGCGCGCCGCGACCGGCGGGGGGTTGCGCTCACCCATGTCGATGGCCGTGTATCGTCGCTACGTGCGCATGGTGCGTCGCACGCTCGACCGGGACACCGTGGCGGAGGCGCGCGCCGCGGGGGCGGCACTCACGCTGGAGGCCGCGATCACCCGTGAGCTGACCGCCGGGGAAGCTGGCGCGCGTCGCGAGTAGGCGGCGCTCGCCGGCCGCTCACCGACCTTCGCCGCCGACTACTCCCTCCGCGCGGAGCGCCGCGATCTCCTCCGCGCTGCAGCCGAGGAGCGACGAGAGCACCTGGTCGGTATGCTCGCCGAGGAGCGGCCCCGGGCCGCTCACGCGCGCCGGCGTCTCCGAGAGGAGGAACGGCGGCCCGTCGATGCGGACCGTGCGGCCCTCGGGCGTCGGGACGTCGACGAAGTGTCCCCGTGCAGCGAGCTGCGGGTCGCGTGCGCAGAGGTCCTCGGCGTTCGCCACGAGACCCGTGGCGACGCCCGCGCGCTGGAGGAGGGCCATCGCCTCCTCGGCGTGCCGTTCGCGCGTCCACGCTGCGACGAGCCGGTCGAGCTCGGCCGCGTGGACGAGGCGTCGCGCGGCGGACGCGAAGCGCTCCTCCGACGTCCACGCCGGCGCGCCGATCGCGCGCGCGAAGCGCCGCCAGTCGTCGTCGCCGAACACCGTGATCGCGAGCCAGCGGTCCGCTCCGGCGCACGGGTAGACGCCGTGCGGTGCGCCCGGCGCCTCGGGCGACGCGTTCCCGGACGGTCGCGAGGCGCCGGCGTCCGCGGCGCGCTCGAGGAGGATCGGGCCGAGCAGGCTCGCCACGGCCTCCTGCTGCGCGAGGTCGACGAGCTGTCCGCGGCCGGTCCGCGCGCGGTGGCGGAGCGCGGCGAGCACGGCGAGCGCACCCAGGTTGCCGCCGGCGAGGTCCGAGTACGAGTAGCCGAAGCCCGCGGGCGGGCCGTCCGGCTCGGCCATGAGGAGCGTGTAGCCGGTCTGGGCCTGCAGCGTCGGACCGTAGCTCACGTGGTCGCGGTGCGGGCCGTCGAGGCCGAAGCCCGTCATGCGGACGCAGATGATGTCCGGCCGGAGCGACCGCAGCCGCTCGTAGTCGAGGCCGAGGTTCGGCATGACGCGCGCGCTGAAGTTGTCGATCACGACGTCGGAGAGCGCGGCGAGGCGGCGCGCCAGCTCGACGCCGCGCGGCCGGTTCAGGTCCAGCATGACGCTCCGCTTGCCGCGCATCAGCGTCCCCGAGAGGCCGCCCCGGCGGTCTCCGAAGTCGAGGCTCCCGCGCCGCTCCACCTTGATCACGTCGGCGCCGAGGTCGGCGAGGATGCGCGTGGTCACCGGGCCGGCCACCACCCAGGTGAAGTCGAGCACACGGACGCCTTCGAGGGGACGGCCCGCGGCCGCTCCGCCGGCGGAGCGTGCGGCCGGCGCCGCGGCGTCGCCGAACGTCTCGCCGGCGTGCTCGTCGAGCCGCGGCGCCCTGCGCCCGATGCGCCACGGCGAGTCGCTCATCCGGAAGGGCGCGCCCGGATGGCGGACGGTCGTCCCGAGGTCCGGGTGCTCCACCGCGGTGAAGAAGCCGCGTGCGGCGAGGTGCGGGTCGTCGAGGAGGGCCTCGGGCGCGCGGACGGCGGCGTAGGGGATCCGGCGGAGCTGCGCGCCCTCCGTCAGCTCGGCGACCGTGTAGCGCGCGGCCCACGCGTCGAGCGCGTCGAACAGGCGTTCGGCCTCCGCCTTCCGGACGTTGATGTCCTCGAGCGCCGGATCCGCGAGCGCGGCGCCCATGCCGTCCGCCTTCACCCACTCGACGAGCGACGTCCAGTCACCGAGCGTGCAGTGCATCACCCAGCCGTCGCGGCAGCGGCCGACGCGGAAGTAGCGCGTCCAGTGGAGCGTCCCCTGTCGCGCCGGTACGAGGCCCGCCTGGTGCCAGAGGCCGGGGACGTGCTCGAGGGCCGCCGCGACGGCGGCCTGGAGGCTCACGTCGACGTCCTGCCCGCGCCCGGTCCGCTCGCGCGTGAGCAGCGCGGCGAGGACACCGACCGCCGCGAACACGCCGGCCTGATGGTACGCCTGGAGCCCGAGCGCGCGGAGCGGCGCGCCGTCGCGGTGGCCGTTCACGAAGAGCATGCCGCCCATCGCCTGCGCGACGGTGTCGGACGCGCGCCAGTCGCGGTACGGGCCGCGCTGGCCGAAGGGCGTGATCGAGGCGACGACGAGCCCCGCATTCCGCGCGCGGAGCGTCTCGCCGCCGAGGCCGAACGCGGCGAGGCGGCCGGGCGGGCCGCTCTCGATCAGCACGTCCGCCACCGCCGCGTGCCGGCGGAGCACCTCGGCGCCGCCCGGTGCTTCGAGGTCGAGCACGAGGCTCCGCTTGCTCGTGTTGTAGAACGCGAAGAAGAGGCCGTCCGTGTCGAACCCCCGCGACCGATCGCCGCCCGGAGGCTCGACCTTGATCACGTCGGCACCGAGGTCGCCGAGGAGCTTCCCGGCGAGCGCGCCCGTGTGGTCGGCGAGGTCGAGGACCCGGATGCCGGCGAGCGCGCCGGTCACAGGCGGAGGAAGAGCTCGCGCGCGGCGTCGTCGGCGAGCGCCGAGACGGCCGTCACCCGGTCGCTCAGCTCGGCCAGCGTGCCGGTCGAGCTCGGCCCGACGTCGATCAGCACGGAGAAGAGCGAGAAGCCGAGCCGCTGCTTCTCCGCCTTGAAGCGGGCGAGCCAGTCGGGGGCCACCTGGCACTCCCCGTCGGTGATGAGGACGACGTCGCCCCGCCGGTAGCGCGACGCGCGGAGGCAGTCGAGCGCCGCGGACAGCGGGATCTGGAAGTCGGTACCGCCGCCGGGGAAGTACTCGGCGACGTCGAGCGCGCGGTCCTCCTGGACCTCGTGGCGCTCGCGCGGGTTCAGGTCGAGGGTGAAGAGCGGCGTGTCGGCCGACGAGAAGCAGATGAAGCGGAAGAGCCGGCGCTGCCGCCGCGCGATCTCGAGCAGCGTCAGCGCGACGGCCTTCGACCAGATCTCCTTGTCGCCTGCCATCGAGCCGGAGCCGTCGAGGCAGACGATCATCGGACCGCGCCCGCGCTCGTCCGGGCCGCGGAGCGCGTAGGAGAGGAGACGGCCCTCGACCAGGCGCCGCGCGAAGTCGCGCCGGAGGAGCGGGTGGTGCAGCGCGAGGAGCTCGGGTGGGAGGAGACGGT
>CAZLYE010000427.1:0-5569 GCA_964562865.1 uncultured Binatia bacterium (SeqCode)
TCGACGTCGCGCGCCCGCTCGGCGGCGGTGACCTCCTTGCCGAATCGCTCCTGGATCAGCTGCAGGACGCTCGTGTAGACGGTCTCGCCACGCTCGTCCCGCACGACGAAGAAGGGCGCGCGCTGGACGCCGAGCCGTGCCCCGAGGACCATCCCGGGGCTCGCGGGGTCGTTCTCGTGGGCCCACACGACCTCGTCGATGCGGTCCCAGAAGCCGTGCGTCTCGAGGTAGGCGGTCACCTCGCCGCACTTCCGGCAGTCGGAGCCGTCGGCGAGCTTCTTCTTCACCATCGTCACGTGCATCGACGCCCGAACTTAGCGTCGCGGACCGCCAGCGGCAACGCCCGCCGCCCCACCGCCCGCCCGGACGAGGTCCGTCACGCGGCCGGTCTCAGGCGACGTGCAGATTCCGCTTCGGGACGTCCCGCAGGAGCACGTCTTCGGGTCCCTCGCTCGCCTCGGTCCGGAGCAGGCGCTCGAGCCCCTCACGCACCTCCTTGCGGGTCATGAGGACGCCGTAGCTCTGCAGAATCTGGCGGATCAGCTCGTAGTGCGCCTCGATCGCCTGCGTGACGGAGAGGTAGCCGTGCGCGCCGGCGCTGCGACCGGCCCACAGGTTGAGCGGCGCCATCTTGAAGAACGCGAGGTCGCTCTCGCCGGGCTCGAGCAGGATGATGTCGCCCGCGAAGTTCGGATCGTCCTGGTACTGCTGGATCCCGAGCTGCAGGCGCGAGTGGAGGAGCGTGCGGAGGACCTGGTTCAGGACCGTCAGCATGCCTTGGTCCGCGAGCGGCCGCCCGTCGATCTGGTACTGGTTCCGCTCGGGGACGTAGCGGCGTACCACCCGGTTGTGGAACGGCCGGAACGGGTTGTAGCAGATCACGAGGTCGGCGCCGTGCTCGATCGCGACATCGATGTTCGCCGTGCGCCGGACGCCGCCGTCCACGTAGTCGACGCCCTTGATGCGCGCCGGCTTGTAGAAGCCGGGGAGGGCGGTCGAAGCCTGGACCGCCTCCGAGATCGTGACCGACGTGTCCTCGTCGTGCCCGAACACGACGCGCTCGGCCGTGTCCAGGTTCATCGCGACGATGTAGAGCTCGACCTGCCGCAGGCGGTAGAGGACGCGGAAGTCGTTGGTCATCCCGCGCCGGTCGATGTTGAAGCGCAGGTAGCGCTCGAGCGTCGAGTTGTCGAAGAGGCCGGACGGCAGGTAGGCGAGGGGGAAGGGGAACTCGCGGGCCGATCCGATCGCGTCGACGATCGGCTTCACGCATTCGATGAGATTGGAGAGCGTCGGACGGCGCCGTGCCTGCGCCAACGGCTCCTGGAGGGTCCGCACGAGCTCGGGGGTCTGCGTGAGGAAGTCGTAGACGGCGTTCGGGACGTACGTGATGAGGTCGATCAGGAACTCGACCGGCCGGCGCGCGAACTCCGCCAGGTTCGGGTTGTAGAAGTCGAGCGGTGAGAGGTAGGTGAAGTCCTCCGAGGTACCGTCGAGAGAGCGCAGCATCTCGGGCGGTGTGACGCCTCCGGCGAGCGGGGCGGCGAGGAACGCGCCGGCGGACAGGCCGACGTAGATGTCGAAGTCCGTCGTCTTCCGGTTGACGAGGAAGTCGTCCAGCGCCTTGAGACCGCCGAGCTTGTAGGCGCCCCCGGTGACGGCGCCTCCCGCCAGCACGAGGGCGACCCGCGGGTTCTTCTTCCGCGCGGAGAGGTCGCTCTTGTGGACGATCGTCAGGCCCATGGACGGCCCCCCGATGTCTCAGCGCGACGCGTCACGAGAGAGGGGTAAAGCAAAGCATGTGCCAGAGATACCCGCCATCCCCCGCCACCCTTTCTCTCCCTCTTCCCGCGCGGCCGCGCCTTCGAAACTGCGGGAGTCGCCTACTAAAAGGGGGTTTCGGAGTCAAGAAAACCGTCCCTCCAGGGTGCGAAAGAGGACACCCGCCCGGGGTTCCGGCGCATCGTGCAGCGCGCGCAGATCGTTGCCGCGCCGCCCGATCAGAAGCGAAACGGCTGCCGGCGGAGCTCCGCGTCGGCCTCGGCCAGCGCCGCCGGGGTGTCGATGTTGATCCAGCGGGCCGTCGTGACGAACCCCCGTACCGGCGCTCCGGCGGCAAGGAGGCGGGGATACGTCACACGGATGACGCTGTACGCGGCCCCGGCGTCCATCCAGCGGAAGACGTCGGGCTCGAAGACGTGGAGCCCGGGGAACATGAACGCGCGGAGCGGGCCGGGCACCTCGCCGGGCGGGAGGCCGACGACGCGCCGCACGCGATCGTCCGCGTCGATCTCGATCGCACCGTAGCGGGCCGGATCGGGGTTCGGGCGGAGGGCCATCGTCGCGAGGCTCCCGTGGGCCCGGTGATGCTCCACCAGCTCGCGGAGCGGCAGCTCGAGGAGGCTGTCGCCGTTCACCACCACGAAGGGCTCGCCCGTGAGCAGCGGCTCCGCGCGCTTGATCCCCCCGCCGGTGTCGAGGATGGGGTCCTCCCACGAGTACCGGATCCGCACCCCGAACCGTGCCCCGTCGCCCAGGTGACGCTCGATCGAGCCTCCGAGGTGGTGGAGGTTGACGACGACCTCGCTCACGCCGCCTGCCCGCAGGAATTCGAGGATGTGCTCGAGGAAGGGGCGGCCCGCGACCGGGACGAGCGGCTTCGGGACCGTGTCGGTGAGGGGCGCGAGCCGGGTTCCGCGACCCGCGGCCAGCACCATCGCGCGACGGATCACGGCTGCTCCGCAGCGAGCTCCGGGACGTGGACGGCCAGGTGGGCCCGGGTCTCTCCGAAGCCCGGCAACGTCGCGAGCATCCGGCGCGCCACCGAGTAGACGCTCGGGAGGTACGCGAGGTACCCGGGCTTCCCGAGCACCTGCTCGAGGAAGTAGAAGCGCCCGATCACCTTGAGCGCCCGGTGGAGGGCGCACGCGCGGTAGCGGCCCGCGAGGTCGTCCGTGACCGGCAGGCCTGCCGCGTCTCGCGCCCGGCGGAAGCGGTCGATCAGCACCTCCTCGAGGGCCGGCGGGACGAGAGTCGCCGTCGTCCGGTCGGTCAGGAGCGCCGCCAGGTCGTAGGCGTCCGGGCCGAGCAGCGCGTCCTGGAAGTCGATCGGGCGGAGCCGTCCGTCCTGCACGTGGATGTTCCAGGCCATGAAGTCGCGATGGACGAGGACCGGGTGGGCCCGCTCGAAGGGGGCGACGAGCGGGGCGAGCTCGTCGAGGAGCGCGCGGCGCTCCCCGCCGGGAAGCCGCCGCCCGTGCCGGGTCTCGATGCCGTGCTCGACGAAGTGCTCGAGCTCCCAGCGCGCGAGGGCGCCGTCGAAGCGGCGCCCGAAGGCGACGCACGCCGGATCCGGCGCGCGGGCGCCGGCGGCCTGGATGGCGGCGAGCAGATCGACGGCGTGCCCGAAGAACGCCGGCGTGTCCGACGGGCGTGCGCTCGCCGCGGCCCAGAGCGTCGTGTCCCCGAGGTCCTCCAGGAGGAGAAGCGCGTCGGCCGCGGACGCGTCGTGGTACACGGCGGGCGGCGCGAGGCTCTGCGCCGCGAGCCAGCGCGCGACGTTGACGAACGGGAGCTCGTCCGTGCGGCCGCGGGCGCCCATCTCGTCTCCGCCCGGTCCGAAGCGCTGCTCCACGCCGAGCAGCATCGCGACCACCGTCGGCGGCCCGTCGCCGCCGGCGAGCCGGAGACGGACGTAGCGCCGGCTCGAAGCGTCGCCGAAGAGCAGCTCGGCCACGACGATCGTCGTGCGCGCGCCGAAGGCGGCCCGCACGGCACGCGCGAGGCTCTCGTGCGGGATCGCGGCGGGCATCGACGTCGGGCCGCGTAGCAGAGCGTTCCCGACGAGTCAAAACGATGCGACCGCTTACCTTGACAGGCCACGCCCCTTCCCATTAGCTACGAGTTTCCCCGATCCACTTGATGAACCTGGCCTACGTCGCGATCCTGATCTCCTTCGGCATCGCCGCGCTCGTCTCGGCGATCCTGCTCGGCGCGGGCGCGCTGCTCCGGCCGCACCGGCCGTCGCAGATCAAGGCAGAGGCGTTCGAGTGCGGAAACCCGCCGAGCGGCCCGGCGTGGGGACGGTTCGACGTCAAGTTCTACCTGACCGCGATCCTGTTCATCGTGTTCGACGTGGAGGTGGTCTTCCTCTACCCGTGGGCGGTGATGTTCCGCCCGCTCGGCATGTTCGGATTCGTCGAGATGGCGATCTTCGTGCTCGTGCTGGCGCTCGGGTTCGTCTACGTGTGGCGCAAGGGCGCGCTCGAGTGGGACTGACCGTCCGGCCCGATCCCGATCCGCGATGACCTCCGAAGCGCTCGTCGATCGGCTCGTCACGCTGCTGCCCGGCGCGCGGCCCTTCCCCGCGGATGCGGCCCGCGGCGAGGCCGTGGTCATCGTCGAGCGGCCCGCGCTGGCGAACGCCCTCCGCACCCTGCGCGACCACCCCGAGACGCGCTTCGAGCAGCTGAGCGACCTGACCGCGGTCGACTACCACGGTCGGTCGCCGCGCTTCGAGGTGATCTACCAGCTCTACTCGCTCAGCTTGAACCATCGGCTCCGCGTGAAGGTCCCGGTGCCCGAGGACGACCCGGTCGTCCCGACGGCGAGCGCCATCTGGAAGAGCGCCAACTGGGCCGAGCGCGAGGCCTGGGACATGTTCGGCATCCGGTTCGAGGGCCATCCCGACCTCCGCCGCATCCTCATGTACCCCGAGTTCCAGGGGCACCCGCTCCGCAAGGACTACGCCCTCAATCACCGCCAGCCGCTCGTTCCCGAGCGCGATCCCATCGCGCAGCCGTGGTACCCGCGGAACGGAGCGCGCTGATGGCGACCGCCCCGGGCTCCGTCACACCCGATCGCTGCGACGAGCGCGATCCGACGAGCGAGGTGATGGAGATCCAGATGGGGCCGTCGCACCCGGCCTCGCACGGCACGATCAAGTTCAACCTGCGGCTCGACGGCGAGACGATCTGCGACGTCGACGTCGAGATCGGCTACCTCCACCGCGGCTTCGAGAAGATGTGCGAGCAGGGGACGTGGAACCAGGTCTTCCCGTACGCCGACCGCCTGAACTACGCGTCGCCGCTCCTGAACAACGACGGCTACGCGCACGCGGTCGAGAAGCTCGCCGGCGTGACGGTTCCCGAGCGCTGCCAGTACATCCGCGTGATCGGGGGGGAGATCTCGCGGCTCTCTGACCACCTCACCTGCCTCGGCATGGCGGCGAACGAGGTCGGTGCGATCTCCGCCGGCTTCTACATGCTCGAGGCGCGTGAGTTCCTCTACGACCTCGTTGAGGCGCTCACCGGCGCGCGGCTCACCGTCACGTACTGCCGGCTCGGCGGCGTGATGAAGGACCTGCCGGCCGACATGGCCGAGCGGACGCGGGCGGCGCTCAAGCAGGTGCGGCGCATCCTCGTCGACTGCGACCGGCTGCTCTCGCGGAACCGCATCTTCCTCGACCGCATGCGCGGCATAGGGAAGATGGGGCGCGACGAGGCGATCTCGTACGGCGTGACCGGCCCGATCCTCCGCGCGACGGGCGTGTCGTACGACGTCCGCAAGG
>CAZLYE010000428.1:0-8392 GCA_964562865.1 uncultured Binatia bacterium (SeqCode)
CCGCAGGCGCTCGTCGCCGCCACGTCGCTCGCCGCGTTCGCGGTCGCGGCGCCGCGTCTCGTGGCGAGCGACGCGATGATCTACTCGGTGATCGCACTCGTGTCGGGGGCCATGACGTCGATCGTCGGCGCATCGTTCCTCGCCCGCTACCGGCTGGACGCGTTCGTCCGGACCGCGCTGCTGAGCGACGCCTCGACGACGGCGCAGGAGGAGGCGGACATCGCCGCCGCACTGGTGCGCGTCGGGCAGACGCTCGATGGGCATCTCGGACAGCCCGACATGCTCGAGCGGCTCGCCGCGCTCGCCGTGGAGACGCTCGGCTGCGACTGGAGCGCCGCCTTCCTCGGCGACGAGCGCGGACGGACCTTCCGGCTGGCGTCGATCGTCGACCAGCGCGACCCGCAGTGGCACACCGGGCTGGCGCAGATCGATCTCACGCCCGAGCTGATCCCCTTCCTCGCGAGGCTCCGTCCCGGCGATCTCATCGAGATCCCGGACGCCTCGCGCGACGCCCGCCTCCCCGCCGACCTCATGCGACGGCTCGGCGTCCGCTCCGGGATCTGCACGCCGATCGGACGGAACGGCACGCTGATCGGCTTCCTCGCCCACGGGTACGGGGCGAGCGGCCGCGTCGGACCGTTCGCCGGCAAGCAGCGACGCGTCGCGGTCGGCATGGCGCACGCGGCCGTCGTCGCGCTCGAGAACGCCCGCCTGATCGGCGACCTCCAGACCGCGAGCCGCTTGAAGTCGGAGTTCGTCGCCACCATGTCGCACGAGCTCCGCACGCCGCTGAACGTCATCACCGGGTACTCCGACCTCCTCGTCGAGGGGACCTTCGGGTCGCTCACGAGCGAGCAGCGGGACACCCTGGCCCGCATTCGCGAGAGCGCCTTCGAGCTCCTCCGCCTCGTGAACGCGACGCTCGACCTCGGCCGGCTCGAGACCGGTCAGGACGGGGTCGACGTGGAGGTGGTGGACCTCCACGAGCTCTTCGCGGAGCTCCACCGCGAGCTCGGGTCGCTCGCCTCGCCGGAGGTCACACTCGGCTGGCTCGTGGAGCCCGCCGTCCGACAGGTCCGGACGGACCGCCTGAAGCTGAAGACGATCCTCACCAACCTGGTGGGGAACGCGCTCAAGTTCACGCCGAACGGGACGGTCGAGGCACGCGCCAGCGGCGAGGGCTCGCTCCTGGCGGTGTCCGTCCGGGACACGGGCATCGGGATCGCCGCGGCCGACATCCCGGTGATCTTCGAGATGTTCCGCCAGGTCGACGGCTCGTCCACCCGGCGCTTCGGCGGGGTGGGGCTCGGGCTGCACATCGTGAAGCGTCTGGTCGACCTCCTCGGCGGCACGATCGAGGTCGAGAGCACCCCGGGGACCGGCAGCTGCTTCACCTTCACCGTGCCGGGTGCCGTCCGCTCCGACGAGCCCGCCGTGCGTCCGGCCCGCCTCGCGTCATGACGCAGGAGGAGTCCGCGGCCGTCCGTGCGGCCTACGGCGAGGAACGCGATCGCGTCGTCCGGCGGCGGCTCACCCTGACCGTCGCCCTCTTCCTCCTCCTGGTCGGCGCCTCGATCATCCTCGAGTGTGCGTTCCACCCGGAGCGCACGCGCATCATCGTCGGCATCTACGCCACCGAGCTGCTCGTCTGCCTGGCGGGCCTCGCGGCCGTGCACCGGCCGGATCTCCCGGTCCGCGTGGTGGCCGCCTGCATGGGCGGGGCGCTCGCGGCGCTGATCACCTGGTACAACGCGCTCGTCGGCGTCGAGGTGGAGCGCTTCGCGACCGGGCAGGTCTGCCTCCTGAGCGGGATCGTCGTCATCCTTCCCTGGGGCTGGCAGCCGCAGCTCGCCGTCTCCGCCGTCTCGCTGGCGAGCGTGTGGCTCGCCGCTCCGCACGGCGCGGCGCCGGAGGGGGTGGCCTACGCCATGCTGGCGCTCGTCGCCGGCGGCTCGACGTCCGTGTTCGGCGCCCTCTTCCTCGACCGCTACCGCTACGACGCCTTCGCGCGGAGCGCGCTCCAGCGCGAGGAGGCGCTCATCGCCGCGGCACTCGTGCACGTCGGCCAGACCCTCAACGCCGCCCTCGACCAGCCCGACATGCTCGAGCGCGTGAACGCGCTCGCCGTCGACACCCTCGGGTGCGAATGGAGCAGCACGTTCATCTGGGACGAGGCGCGGAGCGCCTTCCGCCTCGCCGCCAACGTCGGCTCCCGGCCCGAGGTGCGGACGGAGCTCGCGCAGCTCGAGTTCAGGCCCGCGAACCTCCGCCTCCTCCGCGTGATGCGCCCCGGCGAGCTCGTCGAGGTGACGGACGCCTCCGCGCAGGACCTGGTGCCGCCGGAGCTGATGCGTCGGCTCGACGTCGGCTCGGCGCTCTACGCGCCGATCGCCCGCCGGGCCGAGATCGTCGGCGTCCTCGTCTACGGCAATCGAACCCGCACCGCCGGGTTCTCCGAGAAGCAGCGGCGGCTCGCGCTCGGCATCGCCCACGCGACGGCCGTCGCGCTCGAGAACGCGCGCCTCATCGCCGACCTCCAGGCGGCGAGCCGGCTCAAGTCGGACTTCGTCGCGACCATGTCGCACGAGCTCCGGACGCCGCTCAACGTGATCACGGGCTACGCGGACCTGCTGACCGACGGCGCCTTCGGCGCGCTGACGCAGGAGCAGCACGACACGATCGTCCGCATGCGCCAGAGCGCGATGGTGCTGCTCGACCTGGTGAACGCCACGCTCGACCTCGGCCGTCTCGAGGCCGGCCGCGATCCCGTCGCGCTCGGCGTCGTCGACCTCGACGAGATCTTCGCCGAGCTGCACCGCGAGCTCGAGACCTTCATCCCGCGCGACGTGCAGCTCGCGTGGCGCACGTCACCCGGCGCACGCCAGCTCTTCACCGACCGGGTGAAGCTGAAGACGATCATCAAGAACCTGGTCGGCAACGCCCTCAAGTTCACGCTGACGGGGAGCGTGCACGTGACGGCGACACCCGCCGGGCCCGAGCTCCACATCGCGGTGCGCGACACGGGCATCGGCATCGCGCCGAAGGACGTCGCCGTCATCTTCGAGATGTTCCGTCAGGGCGACGGTTCGTCGACCCGCCGCTTCGGCGGCGTCGGCCTCGGGCTCCACATCGTGAAGCGCCTCGTCGAGCTCCTCGGAGGAGCGATCACGGTCGAGAGCGCACCGGGGAAGGGCTCGACGTTCACCGTGAGCCTGCCTGCGCGAGACACCGAGGAACGGGCCGCAACGGGGACGTGAGAGGCCCGGCGTGGGGCGGCGGCGGGATGGCCGTCGAGGCGATCTGTCCGAGGCGGCACGCCTGCCCGGTCCTCACCGCGCCGCCGAGCCGCCGAGGACCGTGAGCCGAGACGACCATCCCGCCGCCGCCCCGCGCCGCGCTCTACTCGCGTGCCCGCGGGAGCCAGTACCGCTGGAACTCGGGCAGGAAGGTGAGCGTGTCCATGGACGTCATGCGATCCACGTAGAGCTTGCCGTCGAGGTGGTCGCACTCGTGCTGCACGACGCGGGCGTGGAAGCCGTCGGCGGTGAAGCGGAGGGGCTTGCCGTCCCGGCCGAGCGCCTCCACGCGGACGCGCGTGAAGCGCGGGACCTTGCCCCGGAGGTCGGGGACGCTGAGGCAGCCCTCCCAGTCCTCTTCCTGCTCGGCGCCGACCGGTGTGACGCGCGGGTTCACGAGGACCGTCAGCGGGACCGACTCGGCGTCGGGGTAGCGGGGGTTCGCCTCGACGCCGTAGATCACGACGCGGCGTGAGACGTGCACCTGGGGCGCGGCGAGCCCAGCCCCGTCGTGGTCCTCCATCGTCTCGAGCATGTCGTCGATCAGCCGTTGGATCTCGGGCGCGCGGATCGCCTCCGGCGAGACGGGCTCGGCCACCCGTCGGAGCACCGGATGCCCGAGGTGCGCGATCTTGAGGACCGCCATGCAATTTCTGTTGCAGATCGACCGGCCACACGCAAGTGCGGTTGCGACGTCGCGGCGCCGCCGCTAGCATCGCGCTACGCGGTTTCCCAGCCCCGCCGTCGCGGACACACTCGCCGCCGTCGTGTGGACCGCCCTCGTGCTCGACGGCATTTGGCAGACGTACCGCGAGCACGCGGGACGCGCCGCGCTCGCGCCCGTGGTCCTGCGCGCCTGGCAGCCCTCGCTCGCGGCGGGGCTCGCCGTCCTCGTGACGCTCGCCGTCGGCGCGGTGGCGCTCGAGCGCGCGACCGGACGCTTCGCGTTCCGCTCCGGCCCCGCGCTCCTCGGCCTGGCACTCCTCGTCGGCGGCCTCGTGCTCCACGGCTGGGCGCGACGGACGCTCGGCCCCATGTGGTCGGGCGTCGTGCAGGTCCGCGCGCAGCATCCGCTCGTCGACCGCGGCCCGTACCGGCTCGTGCGGCATCCGATCTACCTGGCCGGTCTCCTCCTCGCGGCCGGCACCTTCCTCGCGCACCCCTCTCCCGCGACGGCGTGCCTCGGCGCGGGCTTCTCCGCGGGCATGCTCGTGAAGGCCCGGCTGGAGGAGCGCGCGCTCCGTTCCGTGCTCGGGCGCGACTGGGAGCGGTACGCCGCGCGCGTGCCCGCGCTGGTCCCGCGTCTCCCCTTCCGGCGCGCCGCGCGATCGTAGGCACGGCGCGTCCGACCGGTGCCGCTCGGGCGCGGGCCGGCGCCGCCGCGCCCGGTCCTCCTCGTGCACGAGATCCCGCGTCGGCCTTGGAGTCACGGTCCGGCAAGTGGCATCATCGCGTGCTCCGGTGTCCCGCAAGCGCAAGGGAAGAACGGCGGCGGCAGGCCCACCTCGAACCGAATCCGCGCGTCGAGAGCCGCCGTCCCCGACCGACCGGAGGAGCGACGCCGACAGAGGCTGGACCCACCGGGCACTCGCGCTCCTTCTGCCGCTCTCGGTGATCGTCGTCGTGTTGTGCGCGTACGGCCGCTCCCTCCGAGCCGAGCTCGTCTACGATGATCTGACGGACATCGTTCAGAACACGTACGTGCGGACGTTCGACGTCCGCGGCATCTTCACGTCGCCCTCCTGGGCCACCTGGGTCGGCGTCGGCTATTCCGGTTACCGTCCCCTCACCACGCTGACCTTCGCCGCGAACCACTGGTTCCACGGTCCCCGACCCTTCGGCTATCACGCAGTGAACGTCCTCCTTCACGCCGCATTCTCGATCGTGGTGGCCGTGTTCGTCGGTCGCCTCACCGGGCGGCCGCGGGTCGGGTGGCTCACCGGGCTCCTGTTCGCGGCCCATCCCGTCCACACCGATGCGGTGGCGAGCGTCGTCGGCCGCGCGGAGGAGCTGGCGGCGCTCTTCGCCGTCGGGGCGTGGTGGCTCGTTCTCGAGAGCCGCTCCGGCCCGACCCCCCGCGCCGCGTGGCTCGCGCTCGCGGGCATCTGCGTCGCCGCGGGAACCCTCGCCAAGGAGAGTGCCGCGACGATCGTGCTGGCCGTCGCGGCGGTCGATGCCCTGTCCCGGCGTCCAGCGGACCGTGAACGGCGACCGACGCTGCGTCGCGTGCTGGAATACGGGGTTCTCCTCGGAGGTGCGGCCGCGGCGATCGCGGTGCGGACGACCGTCATGGGCGGCATGGCCAACAACGTCGTCGTGAAGATGGACAACCCGCTCGTCGATCAGGCAGCCGCGGTCCGGCTCTGGACCACGCTACGGGTCATCGCCGCCTACGCCCGGCTCCTCCTCTGGCCCGTTCATCTCTCGGCCGACTATTCCTACCGCCAGGTCGAGATCGCCGGGGCTCCGTTCGCCGCGGATGTCCTCGCGGGACTCGGCGTCGTCGTCGCGCTCGGACTGGCCGCGGCGTGGGCCTCTCGACGCGCACCGGACGTCTCGGTGGGTGTGGCCATCCTCGCGACGACGGCGAGCTTGAGCCTCGCAGCGACCTTCCTCTCGGTCGGCCCGATCATGGGCGAGCGGCTCCTCTATCTGCCCTCGGTCGGCTTCTGTCTGCTGGTCGGCGGCGCCTTCGATCGCCTGTGGGCATGGCGGGGACGCGCCGGGAGGGCGATTGCCGTCGCCGGCGTCGCCACGCTGCTGGGCGGGTACGTGCTCCGCACGGCAGCCCGGAACGCCGTCTGGCAGGACCGCCGTACGTTCGCCGAAGCGCTCGTCGCCGACGCCCCGATGAGCGCCCGGAGCCACCGGGAGCTGGGGATCGTGTACGGCGACCTGGGACAGCACGACCAGGCCGTCCGTGAGCTCCTCCTCTCGCGCGGCATCGTCATGCATCCGAGCACTTCGTACGATCTCGGCAACGTCCTTCTGGCGGCCGGTCGGTATCCCGATGCCGTGCGCGCCTACGAGGAGGCGGTGGCGCTCAAGCCGGATCTGCTCGAGGCGATGACGAATCTCGCGACGGCCTACAGTAACCAGGGCGACGAGGAGACGGCCGAACGGTGGCTCCGGCGCGTCCTCGACCTGAACGGGGACTGGGCGGACGCGCGGTTGAATCTGGCGAACGGAATGCTCCGTCGGGGACGACTGGAAGAGGCCGCGGCGCAGTACCGCGAGGTCATCCAACGCGCTCCCGCCGATGGGCTGGCCCGGATGAACTATGGCGTCTGTCTCGAGGCGCTGGGACGGCCAGGCGAGGCCGCGGAGCAGTACCGCATGGCGATCCGCCTCGCCCCACCGTCCCCGCAGTCTCACGTGCGCCTGGTTGCCGCCCTCCTGTCGGCCGGCCTGACGAACGACGCCCGCATCGCGCAGGGAGACGCCGAGCGCCTCTTCCCGACTGATCCCGGCGTTCGGGAGAGCCGGCGGCTCTTCGCGGGACGCTAGCGGCTCTCGCGCAGCTCGCGGAAGGAGCCGGCGGCGACGACGCGCTCGATGTCGACCACGTCGGCGGGCTTGAGGAGGTACTCGTCGAACCCCGCGTCGCGCGCGCGCCGGCGATCCTCCGCCTGGCAGTACCCCGTGAGCGCCACGAGGAACGGCCGTCGGCGCGGGTGTCCCGCGCGGATCTGGCGGGCCACCTGATAGCCGTCGATCCCGCGGAGGCCGATGTCGATCAGCATGACGTCGGGCTCGTGCGCGAGCGCGAGCTCGACGGCGTGGGCGCCGTCGTGCGCCTCCTCGACGCAGTGGCCCTCGAGCTCGAGGAAGGTGCTCAGCGCCTCGCGTGCGCCGGCGTCGTCATCGACCACCACGACACGACACCGCCGCGACTCATAGACCTCTCGATACGGCACCCATTCCTCCGTGGAGCGGTCCCCGCCCGCGCAGTGACGGCCGTGCAGCCGAATCAAGGCGGAGAGCGCCGAGTCGTCCTCGGGCTCTCCCGCGAAGCGGAGGCCGCAGAGCAGGCACACAGCGAAGGTGCGGACCGTGCTCGGCGAAGCAACTCGCGTGCCCCACCCGCGTGCCGAAAAAGTCCACGGCCGGCGGGCGTCGCGCGCGCGCGGCACAGGAACGCACGTTCCTCGTCGCCCGAACGCCGTGCCCGATCGTTCACGCCTGCCGGCACTCCGCGATCAGCCGGCTCCACAGCGTGTCGTCTCCGGGACGCATCGCGGAGTAGAACCCGAGCCGATCGAGGAGCCCGCCGTACTTCTTCTTGAGGAGCCCCGGGATCTCGTCGTACGTGCCCTGCACGGCGTAGACCTCGAGCATCTCGTCGGTGATGAGCGAGGCCATGCCGGCCCAGTCGCCCTTCGCCGCCTTCTCGTTCAGGCGGTAGCACGTCTCGCCCCAGCCGTGCGCCTCGAGCACGCCGATGTAGGTTCGCGTCGAGGCATAGAAGGAGATCTGCTGCCGCACCGGCGCCTTCGCGCCCTCGATCTCGTCCCGATCCTTCCCCATGATGACGAACGCCGTCGTGGCGAGCTTCACGTCGCCGGGCTTGCGACCGGCCTTGCGGAGACCCGCCTCGATGTTCGGGACGACCGTCTCGCGCACGTACTTCATCGAGTGGAAGGGATGAAGGTGGAAGCCGTCGCCGATCTCGCCCGTCAGCCGGCAGATGTAGGGGTTCACCCCGGCGATGTAGATCGGGATGTGCGGCCATTCGATCGGCGCCGGCGCGAAGAAGGGCGTCATCAGGCTGAACTGGTAGAACTTGCCCTGGAAGCCCGGCTTCGCCCCGTTCTGCCAGACGTCCCAGATGTGACGGATCAGCTGGATCATCTCGCGGAGGCGCGGCCCGGGCGCGATCCACGGCGTCGAGTAGCGACGCTCGTTGTGCCCCTTCACCTGCGTGCCGAGGCCGAGGATGAAGCGCCCACGCGACGCGGCCTGAAGGTCCCACGCGATCTGCGCGTGGACGAGCGGGCTCCGCGGGAAGGCGACCGCGATGTTGGTCCCGATCGAGAGGTGATCGGTCGCGGTGGCGGCGACGGCCGCGGGGAGGTACGGATCGTGCCCCGCCTCGG
>CAZLYE010000429.1:0-11693 GCA_964562865.1 uncultured Binatia bacterium (SeqCode)
GGTCCTCGCTGCTGCCGTAGGCGGTCAGCGCCACTGCCACCATCTGTCCGCCCTCTTCCGTCCGGCGCGCGCGGACCTTCCGGATGAGCGTGTAGCCGTCCTCGCCGGGCATCCGGATGTCCGACACGAGGATGTCGGGCACCCAGCTGTCCATGAGCGCGAGGGCCCGGCTCGCCGAGAGGCACGTCCGGACCTCGGCGCCTGCGCGCTTCATGATCTCGCCGACGATCTCGCAGGTGGCCTGGTCGTCGTCGACCACCAGGGCCCTGAGCCCGCGGAACGTGAGGGCCCGCCGGGCCACGGCGTCCTGGTCGACCGACACGCGCGGCGGAA
Source organism: uncultured Binatia bacterium (SeqCode) (assembly GCA_964562865.1). GTDB lineage: Bacteria > Desulfobacterota > Binatia > DP-6 > DP-6 > CAZLYE01. Next base: position 334 of record CAZLYE010000429.1, read on the forward strand.
GGCCGTCGGAAGCCTTCGGGCGGGAGAGTAGCGGCAGTGTCACGGTGAACGCGGCCCCGCGGCCCTCGCCCGCGCTCTCCACGCCCACGGTGCCGCCGTGGAGCTCCACGAGATGCCGCACGACCGCGAGTCCGAGCCCGAGGCCTCCGTGGGCCCGGGTGGTCGAGGTGTCGGCCTGCCAGAAGCGCTCGAACAGCCGCGGGAGCGCGGACGGCTTGATGCCGGTGCCGCTGTCGGTGACCGTCAGGCGGACGTGCTCTCCGAGCTCCGTCAGCCGGACGCCGATCCGACCGCCGCGCGGCGTGAACTTGATCGCGTTGGAGACGAGGTTCCACACCACCTGCTGGAGGCGCTCGGGATCACCCAGGATCGGGCCGGTCTCCGGACCGAGATGGGCCTCGATGAGGACGCCCTTCGCCTCGGCTGCCGGCCGGACTGACTGGAGCGCGGCGTGGATCACCGGATCGAGCCCGATCGGCCGGACGTTCAGCCTGAGCTTGCCGGTGATCGCGCGGGAGACGTCCAGGAGGTCGTCGACGATCCGCGCCTGCAACCGGGCACTCCGCTCGATCGTCTCCAGGGCGCGGCCCGTCGCCGCGGCGTCGAGCTCTCCCTCGCGCAGGAGTGACGACCAGCTGAGGATCGGCGTGAGCGGAGTCCGGAGCTCGTGGGAGAGGATCGCGAGGAACTCGTCCTTCGCGCGGTTCGCGGCGGCCAGCTCGTCGGCGAGGGTGGCGAGGTCGCGGCTCTGGCTCGAGAGCGCGCGCTGCAGCACGTCCCGGGCGCGCTTCACCATGACGAGGTTGGCGACGCGGGCGCGCAGCTCCTCGGACGCCGCGGGCTTGGTGAGGAAGTCCTGCGCCCCCTCGCGGAGGAGCCGCACGCGCAGCTCGTCGTCCGCCTTCGCGGTGAGCATGAGGATCGGGATGCCCTCGAGCTCCGGATGGGCGCGTAGCTCGCGCACGAGCACGTCGCCGCCCATCACCGGCATCATGACGTCGCTCAGGATGAGGTCCGGCCGCAGCTCGAGGGCCTTCTCCAGCCCCTGCCGGCCGTCGAAGGCCGTCGCGATCCGGTACTCCGGCGCCAGGCTGTCGGCCAGGAACCGGCTCATCTCCGGATTGTCCTCGATCACGAGGACGAGCCCGAGGCGGCCGCCGCCGTGGAGCGCGACCGGTGCTCCGTCCCGGGGCCGCAGCTCCGCCACCGTCTGTCGTGCGACCTGATCGAGCGCCTCGCGATCGACGCGGCCGGCGGAAGAACCCGCCACCGCGGCGCCGCTCGGCAGCTCGGGCGCCAGCGGCAGCCTCACCCGGAACACGGCGCCCCCGTGCGCGCCGTCCCCGACCTGGATCCGTCCCCCGTGGCGCTCGACGATCTCACGGGCGATCGACAGTCCGAGCCCCGTTCCGCCGAAGCGGTGCGCGGCGACGTCGTCGCCCCGCCGGAACCGCTCGAAGATCGCCTCGCGCAGCGCGACGGGGACGCCGGGTCCGTTGTCCTCGACCGAGAGGACGACGTCGGGTTCCTCGACTCCGAGCTCGACGCGGACGAGTCCGCCGTCCGGTACCGTCTTCATCGCGTTCGAGAGGAGGTTCAGGAGGACGCGCTCGATCTTCTCGGGATCGACCAGCAGCGGCAGGACGTCCGGCGTCGCGATCGACAGCTCGAGGTCGCGTTCCCTCGCCACGATCTCGAAGAGCGAGGCCGTGCGGCGCACGAGGTCGACGAGGTCGACCCGCGCGCGATCGAGCTCCATCCGCCCCGCCTCGAGCTTCGCCACGTCGAGGAGGTCGGTCACGTGCTTGAGGAGCGCCTGCGCGTTGCGCTCGACCGTCCGGAGATCCCGGCGCGTCTCTTCCGGGGAGGCGTCCACGGTCAGGAGCCGCCGCGTCGGACCGAGGATCAGCGCGAGCGGCGTCCGGAGCTCGTGGCTCACGTTGGCGAGAAACACCGACTTGGCGCGGCTCGCCGCCTCGGCCTGTTCCTTCGCGCGCGACAGGTCGTCGATCAGCTCGAGGTTCTCGAAGCGCAGTTTCATCGAGCGGACGAGCAGGGCGCGCAGCTCCGACGCCACGGCGATCGTCGCCGCCCAGAAGATGAGGAGCAGGAGGCCGGTCGCGACGCTCGAGTGCGACCCCTCGGCCAGGAGCTCGCCGATCATCGGGAAGAAGGTCGCCGTGAGATAGGCGACGAAGGCCGCGCGGACCGGCGCGAGCGCGGCCATCCCGCCCACGCCCGAGCCGCCGAGGACAAACAGCAGGAAGAGCTGGTAGGGCATCGCCACGCGGGGGTAGAGGAGGAGGGCGGCGAGGCCCCAGCCGGCGCCCGAGAGCCCGTAGGCGACGCCGAGCGCCCGCCGCCACCAGGCGACTCGTCCCGAGAGCTCCCGCGCGTCCGTGAATCGCCACGCGAGGATGACCGCCGGCAGCGTGAGGAGCCCGATCGAGGCGACCCAGACGAGGAGCAGGCTCCGCGGCGCGGCGTTCCATAGCACGGCGACGACGGCGCCGACCGTCAGCGTCCCGATGAGGAGACCCGTGAGCCCTCCTCGCGCCTGCCGGACGAGGTGCTCGACGAGCCCGGCTTCGACCTCCTGCTCGAGGTCTCTGTCCCGCGCCGGCGTCACGTGCGAGCGGCTCCGGGCGCCACGCGCGCCCGGTCACCTCGCCGGCGGGCGTCGCGGTCCTGCGAGAAGTGACCGATTCCAAGCATCGAGCCCCAGCGACTTGCCCCGTTGTCCGTGCAGAGAAGCCGAGCCCACGAGCGAGCCCGACCGTCTGGCTGGCGTCGGGCGCCCGGCTGACTCTCGCGGCGAGCGTCTACCACCGTCGGCTTCGACGTGTCCAGGCTTCCCGACGCTGGACGAACCTCAGGCGCCCGCAGCGGTCTCGAGCGCCTTCAGCTCCTTCTGCACGTCTAGAACGATTCGGAGCGTCTGGTTGATCAAGAGCGCCGTGTAGACGAGCACGAGGATCGTGAGGACGACCTTGAGACGACGGGAGAAGCTCGGGCTCTTCCAGAGATACGGCAGCGCCAGGGGCCCGAGGACGACGAAGAGCAGGATCAGGACCCAGAACGGCCGGTAGTACCATTTGACGTCACCCATCTCGGTGGACCTCTCTCCTCGCGCGGTGCCACCCGACTCACGCCTGGTTCTCCCGCCCCGCGTCAAGCCGGCGCGCTGGCGCTACGTCGAAGTGGCGAGACTCTCTTGACGCGCTCCGATGAGGTGACGAGACTCTTCCTCATGACGGTCGCGGCGATGCATCAGCCGCCGGCCTGGTTGGGGCGTCTCCTCCTCGCCCTCTGCCTCGTCCTCGGGACGACGCTCGCCCTCGATGGCGGCAACGCGTTCGGCATGGGCATGGGACACGGCGGCGTGCACGGTGGCGGCTTCGCGGGCGGTGGCGTTCACGGCTTCGGCGGCGGGCGCGGATTCGGCGGGCCGGCGTTCGGCGCGGGGCACTTCGGTCCGCCGGGCGCTCGACCGTTCGGTCACTTCGGGGGAGGCTTCCACCGCTTCCCCGGCCGCTTCCACGGCGGCGGATTCCGAGGAACGTTCGTGTTCGGCTTCCCGTTCGGCGTGCCCGTCTACGGCTGGGGACCGTACCCCTACTTCTATCCTTACTACTCCAATCCGTACTGCAACCCGTACTCGCCCTGGTACAACCCGTCGCTCTGCTACTGGGGCTAGCCGAGCCTACTGCACGGGGTGGTCGGGCGACGCGGCGTGGACGGCCGTCATGCGGTCGACGAGCACCTGCCACGGGACGTCGCTCGTCGAGAGCACGCCGAAGTTGCTGTCCTCGCCGTCGAAGCGACCACCGCCCGGCTCGTCGACGAGCTCGAACCAGAAGTCGCCGACGATCCACGGCCCCTGCCGCAGCTGCTCGACGTACGCCGCGTACGCGTCGGCGCGATCCTGCTGCGTGGCGTACACCGGGAAGATCGGAGGCCAGCTGTTGGGAAGGCCGCTGTCGGCGGCGCGGAACGAGTACACGGCCACCATGATGGGCCGGCGCGTGAGCGTGTAGAACGCCGCCAGCGTCGGCGTGCGCGGGGCGAACGGGCCCCAGAGCTCCTGGATTGCGTCGTCCAGCCCGGGGAGCAGCGTGTAGTCGTCGACCGTGAGCACGTCGACGTACCGCCGCGCCGCGCGTAGCACGGTGCGCGGCGTGAGCTGGGTGATCATCTTGCAGCCGAGGATGAGATGGTTGGGATCCTGGGCACGGATCGCGGTCGTCGTGACCTTGAAGTACCGGTGGGCGAGCACCTGGAGGAACCTGTCCGGCCGGCCCGCGTGGCGCTCGGCGACCGTCCGACCCGGCGCCCCCGGCGGCAGGTTCAGGTACTCGTCGAGCAACGTGGTCTGCGCGCGCCAGTCGGGACCCCAGCGGAGCTCGCTGTCGAGGTACCAGCCCACCAGGTTCGGATCGTCGCGGCGCGGGGCGACCGCGCTCGCGGCGATGGCGGCGGCGTTCTCCGCGAACGCGGGGGAGAACCAGTCGTCGCCGCTCGCCATGTCGAGGAGCACCGTGTACGGCATCCGCGAAGCGAAGCGGTCCGTGTCGGACCATGCACCGAGCGTGTTGAAGCCCCACGCGGCGAGGCGCTCGACCGTGGCGTCGGCCCACGCGTCCAGGCTCGGGTAGCCGGCGACGATGGCGTCGCAGTACGGACAGCGCCCCGTCGTGCGGTCGTCGTCGGGGCTCGCCGTGACGTGGTCGATCCCGTTGGCGTAGAATGGCCGTCCGTCGGGCGTGACGAGCCACTGCCGTCCGCGGGCAGCGGCCGTGCGGAAGAAGCCGGTGGCCGGGAAGGAGAGGCTCCCGGACGATGCCGGGACCGCGGCGGCCGTCGCGCTCCAGAGGATCGCGCCGAGTGCCAGCCGACGACGGTATCGTCGCATCGACGGCTTCCGTACCACACGGAAGCGCCCACGCACCACGACGTCGTGGGGGCGGTCTCCTCGCTACCGGCGGACGGCGAGGCCGAGGTCGATCGCCACCGTCCTCGTGACGACGAGCCGGCCGCGGTCCCCCGGTCGCTGCACGACCCGATCGTCGATGGCGATCCGATCGGACGGGATCCAGACCTCGCGCCCGGCGACCCGGCAGAGCAGCCCCCGGCCATCCTTGGCGAGCGCTTCGACTTCCTCGAACCCGATGAACTCCGTGCGCATCTGCACCCCCGCTGGCCGGGTGGTCTATCTAGCGGGACGACGATCTGCCAATCGCTTGATAAGGTGACGACGGGCTTCGATTGACGTGACCGCCGCGCCGAAGGGCGGGGTCCCGAGGCGGCGTTTTTTGCGCGTCGTCCGCCGTACCCCCCTTGCCGGGCCGTTGCCGGGAGGGCTATAGCGAGCGCTCTCCCGTCGAGGTCCACCGGTGGTGGGGAGGGATGCCGGCCGCGGGAGAGCGTCCGCCGGCTGCGAGCGGTGCTGTGATGGCCCGAGGAGCACAACTCTTCGCCACCGACCACTCCGGGGCTTCCGCCGCGGAGGAGGCCAGTGTGCGACGGCCCGAGCGCACGGGTGTGCCGAGCGCGCGGATCCGGCCGGCCCGGTTGGACCACCCCGAGCTTCCCGCTCTCGGCCGCTATGCGATCGCGCTCGTTCTCGGCGCGGTCGCGGCGATCGGGATCCACCTCGGCGCCACGCTTCCCCACGCACCCTTCTTCCTGGCCTGGGCGGTGGTGGTCCCGAGCGCGTGGATCGGGGGCTTCGGTCCCGGGGTGCTGACCGCACTCCTCGCGGGACTGGCGGTGCACTTCTCACCCCCGCCGGGCGGCCTCGTCGGCCCGTGGCCGTCTGACACGCTCCCCATTCTCGTCTTCCTCAGCGTGGCGACGGCGCTCAGCTGGTTCGTCACCTCCTGCGTGAGAAACCGCGGGGAGGTGGAGCGCCTCAATCGCGTGCTCGAGCGCCAGATCCTGCAGCTCCGGGGCCTCTTCGAGATCGTGCCCGTCGGGATCGCGGTGGCGCACGACCCGGAGTGCCGGACCATCACGAGCAACCCCACCGCCGCCGGGCTCCTCGGCGTGACGACCCAGCGGAACATCTCGCTGAGCGGCCCGGCGCCCGACCGCGTCGCCTACCGCATGCTGCGCGACGGAAAGGAGATCGCGCCGGAGGAGCTGCCGCTGCAACGAGCCGCGGCCCGGCAGACCGGAGTCGAGACCGAGGAGCTGGAGATCGAGCTGCCCGATGGGCGCTCGTTCACCGTGTACTGCTGCGCCGCGCCCATCGTGGGCGCGGACGGCGCGGTCACGGGGTCCATCGGCGCCTTCCTCGACGTGAGCGGCCAGCGCAGGGCCGCGGCGGAGCTACTGGCCAGCGAGGAGCGGCTCCGTCTCGCCATGGAGGCCGCCGACCTTCACAGCTGGGACTGGGACCTCCGCACCGGCGCGATCCGCTGGTCACCCGGCGCGGAGCCGTTTCTCGGACCCTCCCCGGGCCGCTTCGAGGCGGTCTACGAGACCTTCCTCTCGCTGGTGCATCCCGACGACCGCATCGCCCTCCAGACGGCGCTCGCCCGCGCGCTGTGGGCGGGAGAGAGCTTCGACCTCCAGTATCGCCTGATCCCGGCGGGTCAGGACATGTGGGTGGAGGTCCGCGGCAAGGTCCTTCGCGACGAGGCCGGCGATCCGACAAAGATGATCGGCGTCAACTTCGACGTGACGGCGCGTGTGCGTTCGGAGCAGGAGCGGGAGCGGCTGCTCGCCAGCGAGCGGGCGGCACGTGCCGAGGCCGACCGCGCCCAGCGCCGCCTGCGTCGGCTCGCGGACTCGCGACTGATCGGCGTCATCTTCGTTGAGGGCGAGCTCATCACGGAGGCCAACGACGCCTTCCTCGAGCTGCTCGGGTACTCGCGGGAGGATCTCGCGGGCGGACTCCTCACCTGGCACGACCTGTCACCGCCCGAGCGGATTCCGCTCGACCAGGGGGCGCTCCAGGAGGTCCTCGAGCGAGGCGAGTGCACCCCCTACGAGACCGAGTGGTGCCGCAGGGACGGGAGTCGCGTCCCCATCATCCTCGGCGCGGCGCTCCTCGGGGAGAACCCGATCGAGGCCGTCGCCTTCGTGCTCGACATCACCAGCCGGCGGCGCGCCGAGACCGAGCGCGACGCGTCGCTCGAGCGTGAGCGAGCCGCCCGCCTCGAGGCCGAGGCCGCGACCCGGGCCAAGGACGACTTCCTCGCCGTCGTCTCGCACGAGCTGCGCTCCCCGCTCACGGCGATCCGCATGTGGACGGGCGTGCTGCGGCGGGAGCGCGCCGGCTCGGACACGGGGCGCATCCTCGACGCGATCGACCGGAGCACGGTGGCCCAGACGCGCGTCATCGAGGACCTGCTCGACGTGTCGCGCATCGTTGCCGGGACGCTGCACCTCGAGTTCGAGGCGGTCGATCTCGGCGACATCGTCCGCCGCGCGCTCGAGTCGATCGAGCCCGCGGCGACGCACGCCCGCATCCGCCTCGCGACGTCGCTCGACCCGGGGCTCGTCGTCTGGGGCGACGCCGCGCGGCTCGAGCAGGTGGTGAGCAACCTCCTCTCGAACGCGGTCAAGTTCTCGCCCTCCGACACGGAGGTCGAGGTGCGGCTCGCGGGCGGCGCCGAGGCCACGCTCTCGGTCCGCGACCACGGGAAGGGCATCGATCGCGCGTTCCTGCCCCACGTGTTCGAGCGCTTCCGGCAGGCGGACGCCTCGCGCACGCGCGAGACGAGCGGTCTCGGCCTCGGGCTCGCGATCGCCCGCCATCTCGTGGTCGCACACGGCGGACAGATCACGGCCGAGAGCCCGGGCCCCGCGCAGGGCGCTACCTTCACCGTCCGGCTGCCGCTGCACGCGGTGGAGCGTCGTGCGCCCGGTGTCCGACGTCGAGAGTCCGCCGCCCGGGGGCCGGCACCGGAGGCACTCGTCGGCGTGCGGGTGCTCGTCGTCGACGACGACCTCGAGGCGCGCGAGTCCATCACGGCCGTGCTCCGGACCGCCGGGGCGCGGCCGACCGCGGTGGACTCGGCCGAGGCCGCGCTGCAGGCGTTCGAGCGGGAGGTTCCGCACGTGCTTCTCGCTGACATCGCGATGCCGCGCGAGGACGGGTTCACGCTGCTCCGGCGCGTGCGCGCGCTCGGGAAGGGTCGTGGCGGCGACGTGCCGGCCGCGGCGGTGACGGCGCACGGCGGACGCGCGGAGCGCCAGCTCGCGCTCCAGCGCGGATTCCAGGCGCTCCTGACCAAGCCCGTCGCGGCAGAGGAGCTCGTCGCGACGGTGAGCGAGCTCGCCGCGGCTCGCGGCGCCTGACGCGTAGCCGAGCTCGATGTGCGCCGCGTCGCTCCGGCGACTCGGTGCGCTCCCTCGCTCCCTCATCGAAGGGATTGTGATGTATGGCGAGGCGCGGTGTGAGGGGGGCATGGCGAACCTCCTCCAGCAGGTCAAGGATACCATCGAGCCGGCGTTGACGCGTGAAGCTGCCGGTCACTTCGGCGAAACCCCGGACGTCACGCGATCGGCGATCGGCGTCGCCATTCCCGCGCTGCTCGCCGGGCTCGTCAGCCAGGGAAGCACGCCGTCCGGCGCGACGCGCCTGCTCGACATGCTGAGCAGCCGCGACGTCGACGCCGCCTCTGGTGCCAACGTGGCCGGCGCCCAGGGCGCCGCGAGCCGCGCGGACGCGCTCCTGCGTTCGGGAGGCTCGATGGTGTCGAGCCTGTTCGGTGACCGCACGGCGTCGGTCACGAGCACGATCGCGTCGCTGAGCGGCCTCGACCGGGCATCGTCGGGCGGTCTCCTGGCGATGGCGGCGCCGCTCGTGATGGGCGTGCTCAGACGCCACGTCCAGACGAATCGACTGGACGCCGGCGGTCTCGCGAACCTCCTCTCCGGTCAGCGCGACTCCCTGCGCGCGAGCCTCCCGGATTCCCTCGCCGACGCGGTCGGACTCTCGCGCCCGTCCTTCACGCCGGGCGCGACGAGCACCATCTCCGAGGCGACGCAGCCCGAGCGCGTGACCGACGGCCGCGATGCGGTGCGCCGCTGGCTCCCGCTCGCCGGCCTGGCCGCGCTCGCGCTCGTCGTGTGGTCGCTCTTCGGCCACCGGGCTGAGCGGCGCGAGGAGCCGGCAGTGGAGCCGGGCCCGGTGGCGCGGGCACCCGCGCCCGCCGAGATACCCCACCGGACGATCGGGCCCATGCGGACGTTCACGCTCCCGAACGGCACGTCCGTCCACGCTCCGGAGGGCGGGCTCGTCGACTCCCTCGTCGCGTATCTCCAGCCGCCGGGGGGCGCACCGGGGCAGCGGTTCGGCTTCGATGAGATAGTCTTCGATGTCGGCTCGCCGCGGCCGAGTCCGGCCTCGCTGCCCGAGCTCGAGGCGGTGGCCGCCACCCTGAAGGCCTATCCCGCGGTGAAGGTCCGCATCGAGGGCCACGGCGACACCGCGTCCGACATCAGCGGTCTGGGAGTGGCGCGCGCGGACGCCGTCAAGACGGCGCTCGTCGGTCTTGGCGTGGCGGACGCGCGGATGACGACCGGAGCGGGCCCGCCGGAGGCGGCGGGAGGAGCCGAGGCCGGTCGCGGCAAGACGCACCCGATCGACGTGGTGATCGTCGGGGACTGACGCGTCAGGGAGCCGTCGGCAGGAAGAGCGTGATCGTCTGGCTGCGGGGCCTGGTGTACTCGTGCACCTCCCCCGAATGCAGCGCGACGATGCGGCCGGCGAGCGCCCACTCGAGCTCCGCCGTGACGTGGCGCGCGACCCGCGCCCCCGGCCTCGTGTCCGACCGGAGCGCGACCTCGATCCCGCGCCGCCCGTCGCCCTCGGCCCGCGAGACCGCGACGTGCATGCCTCCTCCGCGCGGGTCGAGCCGCCGGAGCAGCGTCGACAGTGCCCGCGTGAGGTGCACCACGTCGACCGACACGATCCCGTCGGCCTCCCCGCTCACCGTGACGCTGGCCGCACCGAGCTCGCTCCGCGCGCGCACGACGATGGCGGACACCAGGTCGGAGGCGGGCACGCGGATCGGGGCGAGCTCGAGCGGACGGACGCAGTCGAGCAGCGTCGTGACGAAGGTCTCGAGCGTCGCAGTGGCGGCCTCGAGCATGCGCCCCGCGAGCCCGTCGTCGTCGTCGCCGTTGCCGGACGGCTCCTGCGCGCGCTTCGCCCAGTAGTAGAGCTGGTCGAGCAGTATCTCGAGATCCCTGATCAGCGTCGACGAGTCGAGGTGGTGCATGGAGGCGGGTCTAGCGATCAGGCCGCGCAGGCCCGTTCGAGCGCGCGGAGAAGCACCTCGACGTCCACCGGCTTCGTCAGCACGTCGCGGACCCCCGGGCTGTCCGCCAGGCCGGCCGCGCGCGGATCGGCGGAGAGGACGATCACGGGGATCGCGGTGAGCGCCGGATCGGCGGTCTGGTGGCTGCGGAAGACCCAGCCGCTCATGACGGGCATCGCGAGGTCGAGCAGAATCACGGCAGGCACGACACCCTGCCGCAGGAGATCGAGCGCGGCCTTCCCGTTCGACGCGAACGCGACGTCGTATCCCGCCCGCTCGAGGGCGACCCCGAGCGCCTCGCTGAGGTCGCGATCGTCCTCCACGACGAGGACCCGCTGCCGCGCCGGCGTCTCGGACTTCCCGCGCGCCGGCCCCCGGGCGGGCGCTCCCCGCCGGGGACGGCGGGGGCGGATACGCGCGCTCTCCTGGATCCCCTGCATCGTGAACCTCCCGACAGGAGCCCATTGCAGCTGCGATGCCGGCGAGAAGGGCGGCCGGATGGTCAGTTGCCGGGAGGCTCGGGCGGGTCAGTCCGATACATGGGTCGGATCTTCCCGGAGGGTGCGGGTGAGCGCGGCCCGTCACCGACCTCACTCGCGCGCATCGCGGCGCCGCCGTCGCACGCGGCGCGTCGACCCGAGGGCCCTCCCCGGAGCGGCGCGCGCGGGCCGACCCACTGGGGCGCGTCGTCACGTCATGCCAGAATGCGTGGTGGGGGCGGCCATGAAACTGGCCGGCAAGCTTTCGATCGCGCTCGTCGTCGCGGTCTGCGTCGTGATGGGAGCGTACGCCTACTTCAAGATTCGCGACGCGATCGTGCTGGCCGACGTAGATCTGGAGCGCACCCGCTGGTTCTGCGGGGGCCGCGCGGCTGCGGTCCAGGAGCTGTGGCGGGAGGCGGGCGAGGCGCGGGCCATGCAGCTCGTCGAGACGGCCAACCGCGGCAACCCGTCGCTCGGGATCCGCTGGGTCTGGGTCGACGCGCCCGCGGCCGACCAGCACGGGGCGGACCTCTCCGACGCTCAGCGCCGCACCCTCGCCGACGGCCGGAGCTTCACGGTCGACCGCGAGGAGCGAGGGATCCTC
>CAZLYE010000430.1:0-4014 GCA_964562865.1 uncultured Binatia bacterium (SeqCode)
CCCGAGGTCGGTGATCGCGCAGGCCGGCATGCCGGCCGCGCGCACCCGGGGGATCAGCTCCTTGATCTTGTTCGCGCCGTCGAGCAGCGAGAACTGCGTGTGGAGATGCAGGTGGACGAAGGACATCGCCCCGAACCCCTCCTCAACGTTCCGTCCGCCTGATGCGGGAGCGCACGGTAGCGCGGGGGGCGGCGAGCGTCAATGGAAGGAGACACCGTGCGGGCTCGTGATGCTCGCCGCGACGCCGCGTGACGGATCGGTGTCGCGATCTGCCACCGGATCGTCACCGAACACGAGCGCCGAGCTCCCTGCGGCACGCGCCTCGCCGGCGGGCCGGCCGTGGGCGCGGCTGCCCGATCGGCTCCGGGACGCGGCGGGCGACCCTCCATCGCGTCGTCCGCAAGAGCGAGACCCTCCCACGGAAGGCCGTCGCCGGAGGGACGGCGACGCATCTGCCCGCATCGTCGAGCGTGAGTTCCGGGAGTTCCTGACCTGCGGCGCGCCCACCCGCGCGCAGGCCGGCATGCGCTCGCACCCGCGGGATCAGCTCTTCGATCGTGTTCCGGGATTGGCATTGACCCGGGTGGCGCAGGCGCCGTATGCACCTCGGCGTGGCCGCCCCAGGTCGCCTGGTCCTGCTCCTCGTCCTGCTTCGTGTCCCGGCCGCCGCGGCGACCTTCCTCTACCTCTCGAGCCCGAGCGCCGACGAGCCGGTGCTCGAGGGCCGGCGCGTCCGGCTCGGGGACGCCGACGCCGGTCTCGTCGGCTACCCGACCGACGAGGGCGGTCTCAGCGTGCAGGTGACCGACCAGGCATTCGAGCGGTTCATCTTCCTCTACTTCTATCCGCCGACGGGCCAGCACTTCGCGCCGGGCCCGTACGACGGCGTGACCGACTGCGGCCTCACGAGCAAGCCGGGCCTGTGCGTCGGACCGGGAGGCGGCGGCGTGGTCCCCGCCGCCGGGCACATGGACGTCCGCGAGGCGAGCTACGATGCGAGCGGCCACCTCGTGCGCTTCGCGGTCGACTTCTCGCAGCGCTCGACCGGGGTGGTGCCGACCCTGTACGGGTCGCTCCGCTGGCACGCAGGCGACGGCGCCTGCCAGGGCGCTGCGGACGGCACGCCGTGCGACGACGTCGACGCCTGCACGACGACGTCCGCGTGCGCGAACGGGAGCTGCGTCGCCGCGGACACGGTCGCGTGTGGCGGGTCGCCCGGTGGCGCGTGCCTCGATCCGCCCGTGTGCGATCCCGTCCCCGGCACCTGCGCGCCGCCGACGCACTGGCCGGACGGCATCTCGTGCCAGTCGGCCGACCGGTGCGCGTTCTCGAGCTACTGCGTCGGCGGGAGCTGCGCGACGTCCGTCCAGCAGACGTGTATCGATGGCGATCCCTGCACGTACGACACCTGCGACACGCGGACCGGCTGCACGTACCAGCCCATTCCCGGTGTCTGCGGTCACCCGGGGCTCCCTGGGGCGTTCCTGTTCGTGCGCGGCTCACCCCCCGGGCCGCCGGGCAGCCCGCTGCCCTTCTTCGCAACAGCCGACGACGGCGCGGCCGACGTCGGGCTCCCCGGCGATGGCTCCATCGTGGTCTCCGCGTCCGTGGAAGGAGCGGGATACTGGTCCCTGACGTTCGCCCCGGCCGCCGGCGAGACGCTCGTTCCGGGCGTCTACGACGACGCCGCACCGTACTACGGCCCGGGGCCCCTGCAGCGCCCGCTGCTCTACATCGGCGAGGGCAACCCGACGTGCGCCCGGCCGGCCGCACGCTTCGTCGTGCACGAGTTCGCCAGCCGCTTCGTGGAGGGCGGCCGCGGCCAGGCGCTCGCCTTCTCCGCCGACTTCGAGCAGCGCTGCCCTGACGGCTGGTCGATCACGGGCGCGGTGCGGTTCGGGGCGGGGGACCCCACCTGCGCGAACGCGCCGGACGGCACCCCGTGCGACGACCTGAACGCCTGCTCGGCGAGCTCCGCGTGCTCGAACGGCTTGTGCGTCGGCACGGATCCCGTCACGTGCCCGGAGGGGGGCGACGGTTGCCACGCGGCGCAGATCTGCGACCCGACGAGCGGCACCTGCATCGCCGGCGCGCCGTTCTATGACGGGATGGCCTGCGACGCCTCGACCACGTGCGTCCACGGGACGTGCACGGCGGGCGTCTGCACGTCGACCGATCCGGTCTGCGACGACGGCGACCCGTGCACCGCCGACCGCTGCGACGGCGCGGGCGGGTGCGAGCACGGGCGGATGCCCACGTGCTGGCGGATCGCGAGCCGCACCGTCCTGAGCGCGCAGGCGAGCGGGAGCCTCCAGGGACACGACGTCGAGTGCGGACCGACCCGCTGCCAGCTCGGTGGCACCGGTAGCCTCTTCGTGAACGCCGACGGGACCTACCGGTCGCCCTCCGACGTCGGGGGGCAGATCACCTGCCCGGCGAGCTCGACCGTGACCATTCCCGACGAGGTCGGGCGGCTCCGGCCGGGCAGTCACCACCGGCTCTTCCTTCGCCCGTCGAACCTGCACGACATCAAGCGCGCGATCCACGCGTGCACGGGCCGCCGGTTCACGCTGAACGGCGAGCGTGCCTGGATCGCGATCGCCACCGATGGCGATCACCTGACGGGGATGTCCCGCACGGCGCTCACGCTCAAGGATCAGCTCCCGATCAAGGAGACCGTCGTGTCGCGCATCGTGGGCACACGGACCGCGGAGGCTCCGGTGCTCGTGCTCCCTCCCCGGCCGGCGATCTGCGCTGGCTCGGAGCGTCTCACGTGCCACCTCCGGTGATCTCCCCCCTTGAGGATGCGCTCCGGGCGGGTCTAGATTTCCCTCCCCCGTGACCCGTGCCTGCCCGTTTGTCGTCTCGGCCCTGGCCGTCGTGCTGGGAGGCACCCTGTTCCCAGCGCTGGCCTCCTCGAGGAGACCCAAGCCACGGCCCTGCCCGGACGGGGTGTACGTGATTCAGGGCGACGAACCGATCGTCTCGAAGCCCGATGCCGCGGCGGAGAATACCCTCGTCGTTCAGGGCCGCGGGGTCGGGATCGAGGAGTGCCCGCTGCGTCGAGGGCTGATCAGGGTGACGCCGAAGGGCACGCGGATCAGGAGACGCTGGCCGGTGTGCGGGAGCCTGCATGCCGTTCGCCTGAACGCATCCATCGCTCCCGACTGCCTGACGGTCACCGGAAGCATTGCGGCGAACGGGCAGAAGCCGCGCGCGTTCCGGGCGGTACTGTCGCTCGGTCGGACCACCACGACCATCACCGTCTCCTCGACGACGACCATCCGGGCGAGCACCCACGCCTCTTCGACGACGACGACGAGCGTGACCACGACGAGCGCAAGCACGACCTCGACCACTCAGCCGACCTCCACGACCACGACCACCGCGGACGTTCCCACGACCACCTCCACCACGGCGACCACCAGCACGACGAGCAGCTCGACGATCTCGACCACCACCACCACCACGGTCTCGACGACGACCTGTCCCACCTTCGCGTGTACCGAAGCGTTGGGCTTCTCGCAGACCGGCATGTGGTTCAATTCCGTCGCGGATGGCGGCGGTGGGACGTTCCTCCCGATCGTGGACCCGGGCCCCGGCGTGCATTGGGAGCTGCGCGCGTGCGCGAGCGCCGGGATCATATGGACGGATCCGAACGACGCGTGCTGGACGAGTGCGGTCGTCGGCGCGCCATGTGACGTCGACGCCGAGAACCCGGACCGCGTGCTTCTCACGATCAGCATTCCGTCGACACGCCCGAGCGTGGCGGAGTGGGTCTCCGACATTCAGACTGAGATCACGAACGTCATCAATCGCTACAGCAACGTTCGTCAGATCGTCCTCCAGCCGACGGTCGGCGGTCCCGGCGACAGCATCTGTCCGTTCGACGACAACGTGGCGGACCCGGTGCATGCAAGCGTGATTCACCCCTCGATCGATGCCGCGATCGCTCAGGTCGTCGCCGCGGACACGACCGGGATCGTGGTCGCCGGCATCTCGCCGGAGGTGCGG
>CAZLYE010000431.1:0-8495 GCA_964562865.1 uncultured Binatia bacterium (SeqCode)
CGACTGGCAGCTCACGTCGATCTCGGACCACGCCGTGGCATAGCGGTCGGCACGCGCGTCGTAGTTCCGCTCGACGGCGGTCGAGTGACACGACGCGCACATCGCGTTCCAGCTCTGGTAGCGGCCAGTCCAGTGGAGCACGTCGCCGGGGGGCGTCTTCTCCCCGGGATAGAGGTGGAACCAGCGCCGGCGTTCCGTGTCCCACGCGATCGTGAGCGCCTGGAGCCGGCCACCCGGCTGCGCGATCAGGTACTGCTGGAGCGGATGGACGCCGAACGTGTACGCGACGTCGAAGTCGGCGAGCGTGCCGTCGGGTCCGTCCGTGTGGACGACGAACTTCCCGTCCCGTCGGAAGAAGCGGGACACGACGCCGTCCCGCTCGAGCTCCGTCCCCGTGAAGTCGCCGAGCACGGTCTCCGCGGTGGCGGGCGCCATCGCCTGGGCATGATGCGAGGCGGCCCAGTCCTTCCCTTCGGCCGGATGGCAGCCGAGGCACAGGTCGTTCGCGACGTAGGCGCTGCGCGCGGGGGACGGCGCGGCCGCGTGACGGAGCGCGGCCCAGACGACGGTCGCCGCCACGGCGACGCCGGCCACGAGCAACGCGGCTCTCCGCCCCCGCCCCGCTCCGCGATCCGCACGGGGCGTCACCGGCACCAGACCGAGGCCTCGCCGAGGCACCGGTAGAGAAGGGACCCCTGCCCGCCCTGCCTCCACTCCGCCTTGCAGGTCCCCCGTTCCGCCGCACCGCGGAAGGGCGCCGGCATGCCGCCGGAGTTGGTGCAGGCCGCCGCGCTGTACGACGCGGCGATCTCGATGGCCGCCGTGCAGCAGTCGCGCTTGCTCGCGTACACCCAGCCGGTGTCGCCCCAGCCAGGGTACTGGCCGGCTCGCGCGTTGCCGGCGGCGAGGAGGAGAAGCCCCGCGCCGACAACGAGCATGCCGGGATGGATCCAGCTCGGCCAACGAGGCCCCGCGTCCGTGAAGAACGGATTGCCCGGGTCCCGGACCGGCGCTAGAGGCGAAGAGGATCCATGCGTCGCCGCCCGGCTGGAAGCCTCGCGCTCATCGTCGTCGTCGTCGCCGCCTGCGCCTCGCACCGGAGCGCGACCCCGCGAGAGACGTCCGGCTTCCTCGACGACTACTCGCTCCTTCGCCCCGGCGCCGCGGGCGAGGTCGCGCTCGTCTACCGCAACCCGCAGGCCGACTGGACGTCCTACGACAAGATCCTTCTCGAGCCGGTGACGCTCTGGCGGAGCGGGCGGAAGTCCCTCGACGCGGTGCCGGAGGAGGACCTGCTCCGGCTGGTCGACGATCTGGAGACGGCCGTGCGCAGACGGCTCGGCGAAGGCTTCCGACTCGTCGACCAGCCCGGCCCCGGCGTGATGCGCATCCGGCTCGCGATCACGGAGGCGCGCGCCTCCGATCCCGTCCTGGACGTGCTGCGGACGCGCGGGCGCGGCACGGCGGGTGCCGCCGAGGGACCGCTCGATCCGGAGACGCGGCGCTTCGTCGAGGCGGCGGCGATCGAAGGTGAGATCCGGGACGCCCGGACGAACGAGCTGCTCGCGGCCGGCGTCGATCGTCGACGCCGCGACGGCGCCCTCCCCCTCGACACGTGGCCCGAGGTCGTCCGCGCGATGGACTTCTGGGCCGACCGCGTCTGCTCCCGGCTCGAGGCGCGCACCGGGAGAGGGCGAGCGTCGTGACGACCTCGGGCGCGCTGTCGTGACCATGATTCCCGGAAGACACCGAGTGCCTCCGGTTGCATCGCACGTCGGGCGGACGCTGCCAATCCGGTCTGGCCGGCAGGCCGGACCGCTTCAGTCCTCTCGCGTGCCGCTTGCGCCGCCCGGGAGTGCGCCGGACCGACGCACCATCCCGGGCGCGGGCATCGCGACTCCTTGCCCCGTCGTCTACCGGCGCTCAGTTGGCGGTGCAGCCGCTGTGCGTGTCGATCGTGCAGGTCTCCGTCGGGGGCGGCCCCGTAGTGAATGCCGAGACGGTCATGGGCAGCTTCAGGGTGAACAGCACGTCATTCAGGGGGGCGCTGCCGGTGAACAGCGGAGCGGCCGCCGCGAGCGTCAGCTCGTCCCCGAGCGCATAGCACGGTCCCGCGGATGCCGATCCGCTCACACTGGTCGGACCCGCAGGACCGATGCCCGCGAATGAGCACATGTCGCCGCCCGTGGCGGGCGTATCGGCGAACTGCGCCGTCGCCTTGTCGGTGGTGAGGGTGAGCAGGAAGTCCAACTGCGAGATCAGGGTATCCGTGCCGGGCGTGTACGCGTGATCGGGATCCGGGCAGCCGTTCGGGCTCGTCCAGGCGGCGAGGGTTACGGGGACGTCGACGCTCGCATGGACGCCGAGGGGTGTATCGCACGTACCGTCGCCGTGGGTGGTGTCGACTCGGCCGTTGGAGTTCGCTCCGGCTCCAGCTCCAGGGCCGCTCGCATCGCACGTCTCGAGCGGGCAATCGCCGTCGCTGTTGCAGGAGCCGCCGCTCAGGCTACACACGTTTCCGACGCACGGCTCGTTGGCGCGCGGGTCGCAGCTCCCCGCTCCGCCCGTGTCCGTGTTGCACCCGCGCGAGGTCGTCACGGTGCAGGCGCCCCGATACGTATCGCACCGCTGACCCGACGGGTTGCAGTAGCCGTCACTCGTGTCGCCGGACTTGCTCACGTTCGCGTCGGGGCAGCAGGCGAAGCCGTCCCAGGCGGTGCCCATGCCGAGCGCCGTGCCCGTCGTGCATCCCTTCGGGGTGATGCCCACGCTCACCGACAGCCCCGGGAGCGCGAGGCAGAGCGTCGGCGCCGAGAACCCGTTCGGCGGGATCACGAGATCGTGTTTGCAGCTGAGGTCGGGAGCGGCGTAGGCGTACACCTGGGCCGTCGCGAGGGTCGGAAACGAGAACGGGATCCCGCCGACCGTGAGCGTTCCTGGCTGCGTCCCGGTCAGGATGAACTGCGCCGGATCACAGCACTTGGTCTTCAGCTGGCACGCCAGATTGGCCGCGCAGGCGGTTGCGCTCGCCTCAAGGGCAGCTTGGTCGCTGTTCCCGCACGCCGTGGTGATCACCTGGAAGCCCCTGGTGTACTTGCTCTCGACCAGGCTGACACACGTCGGATCAGGAGGGTTTCCCGGTACCACCTTGGCTTGGCAGTTCACGAGGCCGCTCGCCTTCTTCGCCCCCAGCTTCATCTTCTTGACCGCGCACTTCTCCGGCGAGAGCGCCGAGCGCGCGGCTCCAGGCGTCGCGGTCACGAATCCGAGGGTGGCGACGAGGACGAGCGCGGCGAACCTGTTTGCCATCTTGCTACCCCTCCTTCGATGGACTGAACCGATCATCTTTTTTCCTGCCCGGGGCTTTCTTAGGTCACGGCCCCGACTAGTTGTCAAGGGATTTCGCCGCCTACCGACAATGAGATGGCTCCTGCCTCGCTCCAAGACAAGATGCGGCAACCTCGACGCGGGGGGCCCGCTAGCAGCCCGGATGGACCGGTCCAGAGTGAGCACCTTCTAATGACGGGACCTACCCTCGGGCGCTCGGGGTCGTCCGCGGCTCTCCACTGCGCCAGAGCCACCGCCAGGGACCCGCGGGACTCGGACTGACCATCGGTCGGGCGGTGGGACCACCACGACTTTGCTCAGACCCGAAGCGCCGTCAGGCTCGGCGTGGCCTCCCAGCCCGCGCGGACGTCCGCCCCTCTGCGACCTGAGGTGCCACGCGCCGTAGTCCCCGGCGGTGAGCGCATAGGTGCCCAGGCGTCCGCACCGCTCGCCAAACGACCTGCAGCACACCTTCGCAACGCTCTTGCCAAAGCCTCGTTGCGCCCCGAGGCCGGGCGCTGATAAGCACCCGGGGCTGGCATGGCCAAGAAGCTGTTCGTCGGGAACCTCGCCTACGCCGTGACCGAGGACGAGCTCCGAGAGCTCTTCTCGCAGGCGGGGTCGTGCGAGTCCGTCTCGCTCGTGCTCGACCGAGACACCGGGCAGTCTCGGGGGTTCGCCTTCGTGGTGATGGCCTCGGCGGACGACGCCGAGCGCGCGAAGAAGCAGCTCGACGGGACAGACCTGAAGGGCCGTCGCCTTCGCGTCGACGAGGCGAACGACCAGTCGACGGGACGTCCCGCACGCGGCGGCGGGCGCGGTCCCGGCGGGCCCCGTCGCTAGACGTGGAGCCGCGGCTCGCGCGCGTGGGCGCCGTCGGGATCGCCCACTACGTCCGGGGCTCCGGCCCGCCCGCGCTCTTCATCATGGGGCTCGGTGGCCGGGCGACCGACTGGAACGAGGCGTTCCTCGCGCGGCTCGCACCCCGCTTCGAGGTGATCACGTTCGACAACCGCGGCACGGGCGCCTCGGAGAGCCCGACCGGCGGGTACACCCTCGAGCTCATGGCGGACGAGGCGGTCGGCGTGCTCGACGCCCTCGGGCACGCGCGCGCACACGTGATCGGCGTGTCGATGGGCGGGATGATCGCGCAGCTCGTCGCCCTCCGGCACCCGGCACGGGTCGACCACCTGGTCCTCATCGCGACGCACGGCGGGGGGCACACCGTCGTCCCGCCGACGCCCGAGGCGCTGGCGACCTTCTCGGCCGACCGCTCGCGTCCGCCGGCCGAGCTCGTCCGCGAGGCGATGACGACGATCACCGCTCCCGGCTTCGCCGCGCGCTGTCCTGCCGCGATCGACGCGATCGTCACGCTCGCCCTGGCACAGCCGACGCCCCCGTCGGTCTTCATGCGTCAGCTCGCGGCGATCCTGGCGAGCAGCCGGATGGCGCGTCTGCCCGGCCTCACCCACCCGACGCTCGTCGTTCACGGGAGCGAGGATCCGCTCATACCGCCAGCGAACGGCGCCGTCCTCGCGTGCACCATTCCGAAGGCCACGCTCGTCGAGCTGCCCGGCTGCGGCCATCTCCCCATGTGGGAGTGTCCCGGCCGACTCGCCGAGGTGGTGGGCGGGTTTCTCCCGTCGGCGGGTTGACAACCATCGGGGTGACGACGACCATCGTCACATGGACCGGCAGGACAGCTCGCTTGCCCCGACCCTCCTCCTCGCCATGCCGCAGCTCCGCGATCCGAACTTCGCGCGTTCGGTCGTGCTGCTCTGCGAGTACGGCGCGAAGGGTGCGTTCGGGTTCGTCGTGAACCGCCCGACGGACGTGCACGCCGCCGAGGCGGTCGTCCTCGACCCGCCGGTCGAGGGCGACTCCGGGCTCATGCTCTGGACGGGCGGTCCCGTCGAGCCGCAGCGCGGCTTCCTCCTCCTCGGGGAGGATCCCGGCGTCGAGGACAGCGAGCAGGTCTCCGACGGCCTGCATCTCACCGCGTCGGTCCAGGTGCTCCGCCGCCTGCTCGAGTCGCGCCCGGTCGAGCTCGCGAGCCGGCGGGCGCGGCTCCTCCTCGGGTACGCGGGGTGGGGTCCGGGGCAGCTCGATCTCGAGCTCACCGCGTCCGCCTGGCTCACCGCGCCGCCCGATCCCGATCTCGTCTTCGAGACGCCCGCGGAGGAGATGTGGGAGCGCGCCATCCGCGGCCTCGGCGTCGATCCGATGGCGCTGCAGCTCGGGGCGGGCGTCCAGTAGCGGCGCCCGGCCGATGCCTCCCCGCCGCATCGTCCTCTGCGGGGTGACCGTCGACGTCGAGACGGATCACGAGCCGTTCGCACGCTACCTCGCCGGGCAGTTCCCGGCCCCAGCCGCGCCCGGCGGCGCCCCGGACGTGGCCGTCCGCGTCCGTTGGATCGAGGGCGGCCGGCCGGAGCTCACCCCCGCCGCCGTGTTCCCCGGATGGGTCGCGGAGACGCGGATCGACCGCCATCTCTGGGCCGCCCCGGGCCGCCTCCTGAACCTCCGCGTCGACGACGCGCCGCAGATCGCGATCGCGAGCGACGCGGGCGCGCCCGGCGCCCCGCGCCGGTTCGAGCTGCGGTTCCACTTCTCGCTCGGGGGAGCGGGCTGGCGCGGCACGGCGAAGCGCGCCCTCCGCTGGCGCCGGCTGCCCGCCCTCCGCCGCGGGCGGCTCAGTACCCTCACCTACTACGCCGTCTACTACCCCGCCTGGTGGCGCCTCGAGGCCCGCGGCGCGGCGCACCCGCTCCACGCGGCCGGCGTCGCGCTCGGTGGACGGGGACTCCTCCTCGCCGGGCTCCCGGGCTGCGGGAAGTCGACGCTCGCGACGGCGTTTCTCGGCGCACCCGACGCGGAGCTCCTCGCCGACAACCTCGTCCTGTACGACGGGACGCAGGTCCACGGCTGCTTCGAGCCGCTCCTCCTCGACGCCGCGACGCGGGCCGGGCTCGCGGCGCGCGTCCCGCTCGAGCCCGTCGGCCGCCGCCACCAGTACGCCCGCGACGCGTTCCACGCGCCGCACCGGACGGGCGGCGTGCCGCTCGCTGCCGCGGTGATCCTCGCGCGGGGCCGCGCGACGCGTCTCGAGCCCCTCGTCTCCGCCGACTGCGCACGCACGCTGCTCGCCGTGAACGAGGCCGCGAAGGAGGTCCGCCGCTACCACATCCTCGCCGCGACGCTGTCGCTCGTCGAGCGGGAGGCCCTCGGACACGCCGAGCAGCGCCTCGCCGACCTCGAACGGCTGCTCGCCGGCGTCCCGTGCTGGTGGCTCGAGGTGCGCGACGGAGCGCCCGCCGAGGCCGTCGACGTGCTGCGGAGCGTCGTACTCCGCGCGAAGGAGGTGGCGAGCTGACCGAGCCGATCCGCAGCAAGGCCGGCCTGCAGGAGTTCTACGACGACCCGCAGGTCGTCGGCACGTACCTCCGGCGGAAGGCGCAGCCGCTCGGCGCGGTGCTCCACGCGCGGCAGGTCGCCTTCCTGAACCGCGTGATCGGCGAGCTCGAGCCCGCGCGCGTCCTCGAGGTGGCGCCCGGGCCCGCACGCCTCAGCGCCGAGCTCCGCCAGACCCCGCAGGCGGTCGGGATGGACTTCAGCCCGCGCATGCTCTCCGAGGCGCGCCGGCGGACGCGGGAGAACGGGCTCACGTGGAGCTACGTGCGCGGCGACGGCTTCGCGCTGCCGTTCGCGACCGGGGCGTTCGACCTCGTCTTCAGCGTGCGCTTCGTCCGTCGCTTCGAGCCCGCGCCGCGCCGCCAGCTCTGGGCCGAGATGCGCCGGGTGCTCCGCCCCGGCGGCCATCTGGTCATCGACGCCCAGAACCGGCTCGTCGCCGGCCCGCACCGCGAGGGCCGCGACGGGTATCCCGTCTACGACGAGCTCTGGCGGCGCGACGAGCTGGTGGCCGAGCTCTCGAGCGCCGGCTTCGCCGTCCGTCATCTCGAGGGCATCATGCGCCGCTTCGCCTGGCAGTGGCGCCTCCACCGTCTCCGCCGCTTCGGCCTCGCCGCCCCGGCGCGCCTTTTCATCCGCGCGCTCGAGTGGACGCCGGACAGGAACCCGTCGACCTGGATGGTCCTCTGCCAGTCGCCCGGTGGAGCGCGATCCGGACCGTAAGGCACATGGGCTGCGGGCGCGGGGGTCCCCCGCGCCCGCTCCCCGTTCCTCGTGGCTCCGGATCGCCCTCAGCCCTCCGAGCGGCCGGTTTCCCAGGTGATCTGCTTCTCGCCGCGGAGGAGCGCGCGGAAGGCGAGGAGCGGGGCGAGGTTCACGACGCAGAAGTAGAGGGGGATGACCAGGCCGCGCGGGCGGACGTTGCGGCGCTCGAGGAGGTAGGCGAGCGCGGCGACGCCGTAGAGTGCGAGCTGCGCGAGGAAGAGCGCGCGGTAGACGGGGCGACCGACGAGGAGCGCATTCGCGGCGAGCGCGACGATCAGGAAGAGCGGCACCGCCCAGCGGAGGATCCGGTGCGACAGCACCTGCACGAGGAACCACGGATGGCGGAGGAAGAACCGACGCAGCCGGAACTTGAGGCGCAGGCCGCGCGTGATGACGCGCGCCCGGCGTTGAACCTCCTCCCGGATGCTCCGCGACTCCGTCGGCTCGAAGACGACGGCAGCGTCCTCCACCACCGCCCGGTACCCCTGCTCCACGGTCCGGATGGCCTGCGCGACGTCGCTGATCACGTCCGCCTCGAGCGGCGTGTAGAGCCGCCGCCGGAGCGAGTAGACGCATCCCGCCGCCCCGAGCACCGAGCAGAAGAGGCTCTCGTTCCGGCGGAGGAAGCTCTCGTAGTTCCAGTAGGCGGCGCGCCCCTGGTCGACCGCGGCTTCGCTCTCCGTCCCGTAGGCGACCGTCCCCGTCACGCAGCCGACCTCGGGGTCGGCGTAGTTGGCGACCAGCGCGCGGAGGCTGTCCGCACGGTAGACGGTCGTCGCGTCGGAGAAGACGACGATCTCGCCGGTCGCCGCCTCGACGGCGTGGTTCTGCGTGAGCGTCTTCCCGTGCCGGCCGCCCATCGCGACCAGCTTCACCCGGTCACCGAACTGCGCCCGCACGATCTCCTCGGTCGCGTCCGTCGAGCCGTCCGAGGCGACAATCACCTCCAGGCGGTCGGCTGGGTAGTCGAGCGCGAGCGTGTTCGCGAGCTT